>JAGRMS010000084.1 GCA_020441135.1 Pseudooceanicola sp. | reverse complement strand
TGGCGGTTCAGCACCGGCTGCACCAGCCGCCCGAAGTGGTTGGCGCGCAGATAGCCCGCCGCCAACCCCAACACCTTGGGCGTCAGCGCAAAGGCTCGCCCCGTCTGCGCCAGGTACCCCAGCCCCACCAGCGTCAGCGCCCCCCGCCGCGCTGTCGCCCGGTCCTGCCCGGTGGCCCGCGCGATCTCGGCCAGGGTCAGCGCCGCCGCGCTGCCGTCGAAGGCGGCAAGCACGGCCATGCCCTTGGCAAAGGTGGCGGCGGTGCTGCGATCCTGCGTGGACATTCTTGACGAAGGCTCCCAACCCAAGGCAATCTGGGCGTATATCGTTCATACTGTGCGATATACGCACATTCGTCAACAGCCAGGGAGCACCCCCGCCATGATCAGCCAGGACTTGAACGACACCCTTACCCGGGTCGGCCCCGGCAGCGACGCCGGCGCGGTGCTGCGGCTCTACTGGCAGCCCGCCGCGCTGTCGGACGAACTGGTCAGCGGCCGCCCCGTCGTGCCGGTGCGCCTGCTGGGCGAAGACCTCGTCCTGTTCCGCGACCAGACCGGCGAACTGGGCCTGATCCAGCGCGGCTGCCCGCACCGGGGGGCCGATCTCTGCTACGGCCGGCTCGAGGACAACGGGCTGCGCTGTCCCTTCCACGGCTGGCACTTCGACCGCACCGGCCAGTGCGTCGAACAACCGGGCGAACCCGAGGGCAGCCGGATGCACGAACAGATCAAGGCCCGCGCCTACCCGGTGGTCGAGCGGAACGGCATCGTCTGGGCCTACATGGGTCCGGGTGACCCGCCGCCCTTCCCCGCCTTCGACTGCTTCCGCGCGCCCGACACCCATGTCTTTGCCTTCAAGGGGTTGTGGGAGTGCAACTGGCTCCAGGCGATGGAGGTCGGCATCGACCCGGCGCACGCTTCCTTCCTGCACCGCTTCCTCCAGGACGAGGATCCGAAGGAATCATACGGCAAGCAGTTCCGCGACACCGCCGGGAACACCGAGATCCCGATGACGAAGCTCTTGCGCGACTATCCCCGCCCCGACATCACCGTCGACGACACCGACTGGGGCCTGCGCCTGACCGCGCTGCGCCACATGGAGGACGGGCGCACCCATGTGCGCATCACCAACCAGATCTTCCCCGGGGCGATCTGCATACCCATGAGCCGCGAGATGACCATCACCCAGTGGCATGTTCCGGTCGATGACACGACCTGCTACTGGTATTCGATGTTCACCAGCTTCAACAAACCCGTCGACAAGACCCTGATGCGCGAACAGCGCCTGAAAGAGCATCGCCTGCCGGACTACGCGCCCTTGAAGAACGCGCGCAACAACTACGGCTACAACCCCGACGAACAGGCGCGCGAGACCTATACCGGCATGGGGCTCGACATCAACGTCCATGACCAGTGGGCGGTGGAATCGATGGGCCGCATCCAGGACCGCACGCAGGAACACCTCGGCAAGACCGACGTCGGCATCATCCGCAACCGCCGCCGCCTGCGTGATGCCATCGCGGCGGTCAAGGCGGGCGAGCTCGACAAGCTGCCGATGCGCAATGGCGGGACCGAGGCGCTGACCGGCCCGGTGTCGAACGACACCATCGCCAGCGGCGGCGACTGGCACGGCGCGGCGGCGGCGGCCGACCGGGCGCGGCGCGACGGTTGCCCGTGGGACGCCAGTGTCTGAGGGGTTGCTGGCCCGGCTGGGGCTGACCGGCCCGGATCATGCCGAGGCCGGCGCGGCGCTGCTGGCGCAGGCAGAGCAGGCGCGGCTGGAGACCGTCCGCGTCCTCTTCACCGACCAGCACGGGCTGTTGCGCGGCAAGACGGTGGTGGCCTCGGCCCTGCCCTCGATCCTGCGGAACGGCCTCGCCGCGCCGTCCACGCTCTTGCTGAAGGACACCTCGCACCGCACCGTCTTCCCGGTCTGGTCCGGGGATCCCGGCATCGGCGGCGACCTGATGCGCGGGGCCAGCGACGTGCTGATGGTCCCCGATCCGGCCAGCCTCCGCATCCTGCCCTGGGCGCCGCACTCTGCCTGGCTGCTGGCGGATGTGGTGTTCCGCGAGGGCTCTCCGATCCCCTTCGCGCCGCGCACCGTGCTGGCGCGGGCCGAAGAGGCGCTGGCGGCCGAGGGCATGGCCGCGCTGATGGGGCTGGAGGTCGAATTCCACGTCTTCGACCGCCTCGACTCCGCGCTGGACCACGCCCGGACCACGATGCCCGGCGCGCCGGTGCAGACCCGCGCGCTGACGCAGGGGTTCCAGTTCCTGACCGAGACCCGCTATGCCGAGGCCGAGGGCATCCTCGACACCCTCCGCCGGGCCGCGCAAGCGATGGGGATGGGCGTGCGTTCGGTCGAGATCGAGATGGGGCCGAGCCAGTTCGAATTCACCTTCGACCCCGCCCCGCCGATGATGCAGGCCGAGACGATGGTACTGTTCCGCACCCTGGTGAAAGAGGTCTGCGCGGCCAAGGGGCTGCACGCCAGCTTCATGGCGAAGCCGCGGCTTGAAAACATCGCGGCGAACGGCTGGCATGTACACCAGTCGGTGACGTCGGCAGATGGGAACATCTTTGCAGGGGACACGCTCGGGGCGCAGGCGCAGGGCTGGATCGCCGGGCTGCTGGCCCACGCCCCGGCCCTGTCGCTGCTGATGGCCCCGACGGTGAACAGCTACAAGCGCTATCAGCCGTTCCAGCTGGCCCCCAACCGCATCGCCTGGGGCCGCGACAACCGCGGCGCGATGCTGCGGCTGCTGGCGTCACCGGGCGATCCCGCCAGCCGGGTCGAGAACCGCGCGCCGGACAGCACGGCGAACCCGTACTACGCCTTCGCCGGACAGATCGCAGCGGGGCTGGACGGCATCGCGCAGGGCCTGCCCCTACAGCCCGAAACGCTCTCGCCCTATGACGGCACCGCACCGCTGCTGCCAACCTCGCTGGCGGCGGCGATCGAGGCGTTCGAGGGGTCGGCGATGCTGCGCGCGGCCTTTGGCGACACCTTCGTCGACTACCTGGCCCGGATCAAGCGCGCCGAGTGGGAGCGGTATCTGGCAACAGTCTCGGAATGGGAACAGGCGGAGTATTTCAACCTGTTCTAGGGGCGGCGGGGCAAGCCCCGCCCTACGACACGATAAGCGTTCGCGCGGCAGCGGGGGAACCCCGCCCCGACGCTCGACCCTACCGGGCGACGGGCAGGCCGCTTGGCACCGCCTCCGGCACGCCAAGACGCCCGGGCAGGCTGGCGCTGTCGGTCAGCGCGTTCAGGAAGGCGACGAGGTCGGCGATCTCGCCGTCGCCGAGGCTCTGCGGCGCGAGGCTGTTCGCCGCCGCGATGGCCTGCACCTCTGCCGGGGCAGACAGGATCGCCAGGTCGCTCTGCACCGCCAGTTCCGGCAGCACCCGCTGGCCTGCGTCATACCCCGCCAGCGCCGCCACGGGGCCAAGGTGGTGGCGGATCACGCCCTCCAGGGTCGCATAGGCCCCGGAGTGCCCATAAGGCGCGGTCCGCGCCACGTTGCGCAGGGGCGGCGTGCGGAAGGCATAGGCGTCCTTCGCATCCCCCGTCACCCGCATCCGCCCCACGTCGCGGTTGTGCCCCTCGAAGCGCGCCGCCTTGCCGGGGCCAATCTGCGGCATGGCGATGGCGTGAAAGCCGTGGTCGGTCTGGAACCGACCGGCGTGGCAGCTGCCGCACCCGGCCTTGCCGTAGAACAGCCGCATCCCCCGCTCCGCCGCCGCCTCCAGCGGCGTGCCGTCGCGCAGGTAGCGGTCGAACGGACTGTCATCCGCCCGCCACTCCAGCGCGATGAAGGCCCCCATCGCATTGGCGATGTCCGCGAAGGCGATCGGGCGCGGGCCGATCACCCCGTCGAAGGCCGCGCGATACTCGGGGATCGCCTCCACCCGCGCGGCAAGGATCGACCAGGCCCCGCCCTCGGTGGTGATGAAGCCCAGCCGCACCGCCTTCGCGACGTCGTTCTCGGTGTAATGCCCCGCCATCTCGTCGGGTGAAAGCACCGGGAACATCGCCTGCGCCGACAGCGCATTGTCGAAGCCCTCGGCCATGTCCTCGCCCAGCGGGGTGCGGATGCCGTGGGGGCGGGTCAGGTCGTCCTCCAGCCGGCCATCGGCGAAGAAATGGGTGAACTCCGCGGCCCCGAGGTTGAACAGCGCCGGCGAATTGCGCGGGATGCGCTGTTCGGGCAGGTTGGCGGGGTTGGGCTTGCGGTCGGGGCCAAGACCCGTGCCGCCATCGCCGAGCCCCAGCGACAGCCCGTCCGAGGTGGCGAAGCGCGGGTGGTGGCAGGTGGCGCAAGCGACCTCGCGGTTGCCGGAAAGGATGGGGTCGTAGAACAGCAGCTGCCCCAGCGCCGCCTCGGCGGGGTCGACGGGGCGGAACAGCGGCTCCTCGCGCGGGAGAGGGCCGGCGGCGGCGGTGCTGGCGGCAAGCAGCAGGGGCAGGATCAGGCGTTTCATCGGGCGCCTCGCGGGTGGGAGTCGGGGGCAGACTGCCCGATCCCGGGCGGCGGGGAAAGCGGGTTCGCACCGACGGAACAGCCAGACTGGCCAGGACCGGGGCGCAAGGCACTGATGTTGCAGGGTTTACGCCGCAGATGAATCCGGCACGCCCCGGATCACCGCTCCAGCAGGCCCTTGATCAGGAACATCTCGGCCTCGTGGATGGTGCCCGCCTGCACCCAGGCGGCGTCGCCCTGGCTGTTCAGCCGCCAGGTCAACAGGGTAATGACCGACTGGTTGTCCCCCAGTTCCAGCGCCGGGCCGGGAATCACGCGCGACGAATTGCGGAAGCGCATGGAGTCGGCGCTCGGGCCGACATCATAGTCGACCAGCAGCCGATCCGGGTCCGGACGCAGCCGCACATAGGTCTCCTTGCCGGTGAAGACCGAGTGGCCCATGAAGACGCCCGGTTGCACCTCCTGCCGCTCGTAGCTGCCCCAGGTCCAGCGGCCCTGCTTCAGCCCGTCGGCCATGATCTGAAACGCCACCGGCGCGGGGCGTTCGACGAGGATCGAGGAGGTGTGGCACCAGCGGTCTTCCATGCTGCGGTTGTAGGCGGGGATGCGCGGGATGGGAAGGGGGTTGCCCCTGCCGCGGCTTCTCCCCACGAGGGGGAGGGGAGGCGCTTGCGGATCGAGGTTGACCCCTGCGGAAAGTCCTTTGTCGCGCGCGGCTGACCCGGAGCGCTTCCCTCCCCCCTTGTGGGGGAGGGAGAGGGAGGGGGGTTCCCGACAACCTCGGGGCCGGAGGGGGTGGTGGACAAATTGCCCACCCTACGCTTGCTTCCCATCGTCACAGGAGTAAGGCCAAGCGCCGGGCGAGCGCCGGACCGGGGGCTGGCGCTGCAACGGCGGGCGGGGGCACTTTATCCCGCGAAATCCGTATGATCAGTTCGGCGAAGTGCGACGGAGCCAAAGCGCCAGACCGGAGGCTCGGTCCGGCGCTCGCACGAGCAGCGGCTTCGCCGCTTGTCTCGGGCGGGGTGGGGATTGGTAGGGTGCGTGATTTTGCGCGCCTTGGTGGCCGGGGATGGCGCGGGCAGAGTGCGCCCTACGCTTGCTGCACAGCGTTTTGGTTAGGAGCGCAACACTTGCCGAAAACGCACACTTGGTTCATCGAAATAGGTTATTGATTTTGTCTTCGTCCAAATACTCCAAGAATTCATCGATTGACGCACCAACTTTTGGGTTTCGCATTAGTTCACTGGCGGCAACTTGCCCTAATATTTGGAAGGCAGCTCCGAATGCGGCCTCGCCATCGGACTTCAGCGCCACCTTCGCCTCAGAAATACAGTCCTCAACCACAAGTCTGGTGAAAATGGCCGCAGTACGCATTTGAATTCCGGCATCTATGGCGGGGTCCGTGCGAACAAACGTGGCAACGTCAGGATGCTTCGAAAACGCGAGCATAACCCAGCGAATTAGGTCTATTCGGTCTTGGCCGGTTGTACGTTTCACCAGGCAATCCGTCATCGAATCCGTTGCTTGCCCAGCAACCGCCAGCGCTGGAAAAGCTGACAGGATCATCGAAAGAAGTTTAAACCTGAAACGCACTTCCCAACTCCCAAAGATTTTTTTGCACAAGTCTTAGGCGCTGCCAACAGTAAAGGCACTCTAAGCCAAGCATTCAGAATTTAGCCGCTAAGACATCTAAGGCAGGGCTAAGAAATCGGTCAAGGAGAAATACTCCGGGACTAAAAAAGCGAACCACAATCCTGTCCACGACGGCGCACGCAATCGCTTCCGCGTCCCCGCCCGATAACGCTTGCCGTTCGGCAAACCCTACCTCACGAACTTCTTGAACTTCACCCTTTTCGGCTCCAGCGCATCCGCCCCGAGCCTACGCTTCTTGTCCTCTTCGTAATCCTCGAAGTTCCCCTCGAACCACTCCACATGCGCCTCGCCCTCGAAAGCGAGGATATGCGTGCAAATCCGGTCCAAAAAGAACCGGTCGTGCGAGATCACCACGGCGCAGCCGGCGAAATCGACCAGGGCGTCTTCCAGCGCGCGGAGCGTTTCCACGTCGAGGTCGTTGGTCGGTTCGTCAAGCAGCAGGACATTGCCGCCCTCCTTCAGCAGGCGCGCCATGTGGACGCGGTTCCTCTCCCCGCCGGACAGCAGCGAGACCTTCTTCTGCTGGTCGCTCCCCTTGAAGTTGAAGGACGAGCAATAGGCGCGGGAGTTCACCGAGGCATCGCCCAGTTCGATCACCTCGGCGCCGCCCGTGATCGCCTCCCAGACGTTGTCGCCGTCCTTGAGGTCGTCGCGGGACTGGTCGACGTAGGACAGCTGCACCGTATCCCCCAGCGAGATCGTCCCGGCGTCGGGTTTCTCCTGCCCGGTCAGCATCTTGAACAGCGTCGACTTGCCCGCGCCGTTGGGCCCGATCACGCCCACGATGCCGCCCGGCGGCAGCGCAAAGGTCAGGTCTTCGATCAGCAGCTTGTCGCCCATGTGTTTCTTCAGCCCCTCGACCTCCATCACCTTGGCGCCGAGGCGGGGGCCGGAGGGGATGACGATCTGGGCGCGGGTGAGCTTGTCGCGCTCGGACTGGTTGGCCATCTCGTTATAGGCGTTGATCCGCGCCTTGGACTTGGCCTGCCGGGCGCGGGCGCCCTGGCGCATCCATTCGAGCTCGCGTTCCAGGGTCTTGGCGCGGGACTTGTCCTCGCGCGCTTCCTGTTCGAGCCGCTTGGCCTTCTGTTCCAGCCAGGCGGAGTAGTTGCCCTCGT
>JAGRMS010000517.1 GCA_020441135.1 Pseudooceanicola sp. | reverse complement strand
CAATCGCCGGGCCGGGGGGGCGGCGCTACGCGCCTTTGCTCCGCGCGGGTCTGCGCCCTTCAAGCCCCACTCCCCCCTCTTCGCCCCACGCGTGATCCCCGCTACACTCCCCCCACCATGCTCGCCGCCCTGCGCACCAATCCCGCCTGGCGCCGCCTCTTCGCGGCGCAGGTCATCGCCCTCTCCGGCACCGGCCTCGCCACCGTCGCGCTTGGCCTGCTCGCCTGGCAGATCGCCGGTGACGCCGCCGGACAGGTGCTCGGCACCGCGCTGGCGATCAAGATGATCGCCTATGTCACCCTCTCCCCCATCGCCGCCGCGCTGACGGTCCACCTGCCGCGCAAGCCCCTTCTGGTGGCGCTCGACCTCCTGCGCGCCGCCGTCGTCCTGCTGCTGCCCTTCGTCACGCAGGTCTGGCAGGTCTACGTCCTGATCTTCGTCCTGCAAGCCGCTTCTGCCGCCTTCACCCCCGCCTTCCAGGCGCTGATCCCCGAGGTTCTGCCGGAAGAGGCCGACTATACCCGCGCCTTGTCGCTGTCGCGGCTGGCCTACGACCTCGAATCGCTGCTCTCGCCGATGCTGGCGGCGGCGCTGCTGACCGTGGTCAGCTTCCCCGTGCTGTTCCTCGGCACCGTCGCCGGGTTCCTCGGCTCCGCCCTGATGGTGCTGCGCGCGCCCTTGCCGCCCCGCGCGCCCGTCCCACAGCGCGGCATATGGGACCGCACCACCCGAGGGCTGCGCCTCTACCTCGGCACGCCCCGCCTGCGCGGGCTGCTCGCCGTCAACTTCGCCGTGGCCGCAGCCGGGGCGATGGTGCTGGTCAATACCGTCGTGCTGGTCAAGTCGGCCTTCGGGCTGGGCGAACCCCAGGTCGCCCTCGCGCTGGCCGCCTTCGGGGGCGGCTCGATGGCGGCGGCCCTGGCGCTTCCCCGCCTGCTCGACCGCTGGCCCGAACGCCCGCCGATGCTGGGTGGCCCGGCGCTGATGGCGCTGGCTGTCGCCCTGGGTCCGCTCGCCACGGCGCTGCCCGCCCTGATGGCGCTCTGGCTGCTGGCGGGCCTCGGCTATGGCCTCGCGCTGACGCCCGGAGGCCGCCTGTTGCGCCGCTCGGGCACGCGCGACGACCTCGCCGCGCTTTTCGCCGCGCATTTCGCCCTCAGCCACGCCTGCTGGCTGCTGACCTACCCGCTGGCCGGATGGCTCGGCACGGCGGCGGGCATGCCCGCCACCTTCCTCACCCTCGCGGCCCTGTCGCTGCTGGGCCTCGTCACCGCGTTGCGGCTATGGCCCGCCACCGAAACCGCGCTGCTGCACGCACACGAAGGGCTGCCCGCCGACCACCCCCACCTGCGCGACCACGGCACGCCCCACGCCCATGGCCGACGCGCCGACGCCCTGCACCCGCAATGGCCCCCGGCCCGCTGAGGCAAGCGCAGGATGGGTGCCCTGCACCCATCGCCACCCGGCGTCAGATAAGCTTAACGATCTGCTTGCCCATGTTGCCGCCCTTCAGCATCGCCATGAAGGCGGCCGGCGCGTTCTCCAGCCCCTCGGCGATGTCCTCGACATAGGCGATCTCGCCACTCGCCACCTTCGGGGCCATCTGCGCGATAAACTCGGGGAAGCGGTTGAAATGGTTCGAGATGATGAACCCCTGCACCGACAGGAACTTGACCAGGATGTTCCGCCAGAGCCCCGGAGCGGTGATGTCCTGGTCCGACGCCCCGGCGCCCAGCCCCCCGGCGTTGTACCACGAGATCATGCCGCAGATCGGGATGCGCCCGTGCGGGTTCATCAGCGGGATCACCGCGCCCAGCACCTTGCCGCCCACGTTCTCGAAATAGATGTCGATGCCCTTGGGGCATTCCGCCGCCAGCGCGGTCCGCAGCTCGCCCGCCGTGCCATAGGCCCGGTGGTCGAGGCAGGCGTCGAACCCGAAGGTCTCGACCGCCAGCTTGCACTTGTCCGCGCCACCCGCGACGCCGACGACGCGCAGGCCCAGCGCCTTGCCGACCTGCCCGACCATCGACCCCACCGGCCCCGTGGCCGCCGCCACCACCAGCGTCTCGCCCGCCTTCGGCTTGCCGATATCGGTCAGGCCATACCAGCCGGTGAACCCCGGCATCCCCAACACCCCCAGCGAGGTCGTCACCGGCACCTGCGCCGGATCGACCTTGCGCAGCAGGTTCGCCTTCGCCACCCCGTGCGTCGCCCAGCCGAACATGCCGAAGGCGAAATCGCCCGGCTTGAAGGCGGGGCTGTTCGAGGCGATGACCTCGCCCACCGCCCCGGCCTCCATCGTGCCGCCGATCGGCACCGGCGCGGCATAGGACTTGGCGTCGTCCATCCGCCCCCGCATGTAGGGGTCCAGCGACATGTAATGCACCCGCACCAGCACCTCGTTATCGCCCGGCACCGGCACGTCGGCGGTCTCCAGGCGAAAGTTCTCGGGCACGGGCGCGCCACTCGGGCGGCTGGCAAGGGCGATGCGGCGCATCTGGTCGGTCATGGGATCCTCCTGACGTTTGGCGCGGACCCTGACGGGCGCGTCCCGGAATGGCAAGGCTAGAGGCGCTCGATCGCCAGCGCGATGCCCTGCCCGCCGCCGATGCACATGGTGATCAGCCCGCGCCGGCCGCCGGTCCGCTCAAGCTCGTAGAGCGCCTTCACCGTGATCAGCGCCCCCGTCGCCCCGACCGGGTGGCCCAGCGCGATGGCTCCGCCGTTGGGGTTCACGCGGGCCGTGTCCAGCCCAAGCTCGCGGTTCACCGCGATGGCCTGCGCGGCAAAAGCCTCGTTGCTTTCGATCACGTCGAAGTCGTCGGCGATCAGCCCCGTGCGTTCCAGCAGCTTGCGCACCGCCGGGATCGGACCGATACCCATCACCTCGGGGCGCACGCCCGCATGGGCATAGCCCAGCACCCGCGCGCGCGGCTTCAGCCCGGCCTTCTGCGCCGCCGAGGCCGTCGCCAGCACCAGCGCCGCCGCACCGTCGTTGATACCGCTGGCGTTTCCGGCGGTCACGCTGCCGTCCTTGCGGAAGGCCGGGCGCAGGCCCGCCAGCGCCTCGGCACTGGTCGCCTTGGGGTGTTCGTCGCGGGCAAACGGCACCTTCTCACGCCGCACCATCACCTCGACCGGCGCGATCTGGCTGTCGAAATACCCGGCTTCGATGGCCTTGGCCGCGCGCTGCTGGGACACCAAAGCAAAGGCGTCCTGGTCGGCGCGGGTGATCTGGTGCTCGCCCGCGACATTCTCGGCGGTGATGCCCATGTGGCCGGTGCCAAACGGGCAGTTCAACGCGCCCAGCATCATGTCGAGCGACTTTACATCGCCCATCTTCTGCCCCCAGCGAGCGGCGGGCACGATGTAGGGGCTGCGCGACATCGCCTCTGCCCCGCCCGCCAGCCCGAAATCGGCGTCGCCCAGCATCAGCGCCTGCACGACCGAGACGATGGCTTGCGCGCCCGACCCGCAAAGCCGGTTCACGTTCATCGCCGGGGTGCTTTCGGGGATCCCCGCCTGCATCGCGGCGACGCGGCTCAGATACATGTCGCGCGGTTCGGTGTTGATGACGTGGCCGAAGACGACGTGGCCGATCTGGGCGGCCTCGACGCCCGAACGCTCCAGCGCCGCCTCGGTGGCGACGGTGGCGAGGTCGATGGGGGCGGTGCCGGCGAGCGAGCCGCCGAAGGTGCCGATGGCGGTGCGGGCGCCGTCGAGGATGACGATGTCGGTCATGGGAGTCTCCTTGTTTGCGGGCGACTATGCGCGGCGTCGCGGGCGAGCGCCAGAGGGCCGTTGACTTGTCATACTGGCGACCCGACTAATCGGGGCGATGAGCGAGCGTGCCGAGGATATCCTGAACCGCCTGCCCGCCCGCCTGAAAGAGGCGCGGCGGGCGCAGGGGCTGTCGCTGGAAGCGGTGGCGAACCTGTCGGGCGTCTCGCGCTCGATGGTCAGCCAGATCGAGCGCGGAGAGTCCTCGCCCACCATCGCCACGCTCTGGAACCTGACGCGGGCGTTGCAGGTGGATTTCGCCGGGCTGCTGGACGGCGAGGCCCCGCGCGACCGGGTGGAGGTGCTGCGCGCCGCCGAGACACCGACCATCGACAACCGGGGCGAGGGCTGCCGCATCCGCATCCTGTCGCCGCCCGAGGAGGCCGGGCATCACGAGCTGTACGAACTGGTCTTCGCGGGCGGGGGCGTGCTGGAAAGCCGGCCCCATGCAAGGGGCGCGCGCGAGCAGCTCGTGGTGATCGAGGGGCGGGTGAGCGTCGAGTCCGGGGCGGCGCGGCAGGAGTTGGGGGCGGGCGACACGGCGCGCTATGCGGCGGACGTGGCCCATCGGATCGCGGCTGTTGGCGGCCCGGCGCGGGCGTTCCTGGTGGTGAAGGACGCGTGATTTAGGGGGCGTCCTGAAGTGCCCCAGCCAGGACGGGGAGTCAAGTTATTGATTTTGCGTCGAAAAGCACAGGGAGTAATTCCACATCACCCAAAACGGCCCCCTGAAGTCACCCCTTGAACGGCTTCATCCCCATCCGCGCCAACTCGTCCGCGCGCTCGTTTTCCGGGTGGCCCGCGTGGCCCTTGACCCATTTCCACGTCACCTTGTGGCGAGCCTGCGCGGCGTCGAGGCGCTGCCACAACTCGGCATTCGCCACCGGCTTTTTCGCCGCGTTCTTCCAGCCGTTCTTCTTCCAGCCGAAGATCCAGCCGGTGATGCCGTTCTTCACATAGTTGCTGTCGGTCACGACGGTGATGGTGCTGGCGCGCTCCAGCGCCTCCAGCGCATTGATCGCGGCCAGCAGCTCCATCCGGTTGTTGGTGGTCTGCGCCTCGCCGCCCGACAGCTCGCGCTCCTTCACCACGGTGCCGCCCGCCATCGCGCGCAGCAGCACGCCCCAGCC
>JAGRMS010000516.1 GCA_020441135.1 Pseudooceanicola sp. | reverse complement strand
TTCCGGTCGTGGCCTTCTCGGTCGGAGAGGAAGAGCTGTCGGGTCTCGACACCTCGAACCTCGTCGGGCACCTGGCCGCCTGGAACTACTTCCAGACCGCCGAGAGCCCGGTCAACGACGAGTTCATCGCCAAGTGGAAGGCCTTCGCGGGCGAAAAGCGCGTGACCAACGACCCGATGGAAGCCCACGTCATCGGCTTCAACATGTGGGTGCAGGCGGTCGAGAAGGCCGGGACCACCGACGTCGACAAGGTGCGCGACGCGATGTACGGGCTGGAAACGCCGAACCTGACCGGGGGCGTCGCCAAGATGCTGCCGAACCACCACCTGACCAAGCCGGTTCTGATCGGCGAGATCCGGGCGGATGGCCAGTTCGACATCATCAGCCAGACCGAGCCGGTGCCGGGAGACGCCTGGACCGACTTCCTGCCGGAATCGGCGGTGCTCGAGTCCGATTGGCCGGGCCTGGGCTGCGGGATGTACAACACCTCGACCAAGACCTGCGTGCAGATCCAGTCGAACTACTGACCGACGTGCGAGGGGGCGGGGTTTCCGCCCCCTCTGCCCATGGGATCTCCGGACATGATGCGTTTCCTTCTGGCCCTGGTGGCCGTGCTGACCCTTGCCGCGCCGCTCTCGGCGCAAGAGACGGGGCCGGTGCAGGCGCTGTTGCAGCAGCACAGGGCGGTAATCCTCGAAAGCTCGCGCCGCACCATCGAGCCGGCGATTGCCGCGCTGGCGGGCAGCGGTCTGGAACCGGTGCAGGGCGTGCTGCGGGCCTGGGAAGCGCGCGAGTTGTGGCTGCGCAAAAGCGACGGACTGTTCTACCGGGGCGAGGGCGCGGGGGCGAAGGCCCAGGCGCTTTTCAACGTGGATACCGGGGCGAAGGTGGGCGAAGAGCCCGAGGCGGGGTTGCAGCAACTGAAGCCCAACAGCGGCATCCGGGCATTGCTGCGCGCCGCGCTGGTGCAGTTCCAGCTGAACGACCCCGATCCGAACCGCCGCCGCGCGGCGTTGCAGACGTTGCAGCGGGACGGCGACGCGAGCCATCTGGAGCCTTTGAGGGCGTCCATCGAGAGTGAAAGCGATCCGGGCATTCGTGCCCTCAAGGAGCGGACCGAGGCGCTGCTGTCGATCCGCTACGGCGAGAACGAGACGCGCCGGATCGAGGCGCTGGAGGCGCTGGCGGGCGATACCGCGCTGGAGGTGCGGGCGGCGCTGAACCCGCTGCTGGCGACGCGGCTGAAGGCGGCGGTGACGATCCCGGCGGGCGACAACGTGGCGCGCCGCCTGACACCCGGCAGCGCGCGGCTGAGCGCGGACGCGGCCTATGCGCTGCTGGCCGACGCCGGGCTGGCCAAGCCGCGGGTGGCACCGGCCGACCGGCTGGCGGCGCTGGGCGCGAACGTGGTGGAGGGGCGTGTCGGCGGCATCCCCGTGGCGCAGCTGAACGACCCGGACGCCCGCGAGCGCGCCTATGCGGCGCTGGCGGCAGAGGGCAAGGCCCCCCCGACCGTGACCGACGGCGAATTCGAGGCGGCGCTCGAGGCGCATGTCTTCTACGAGGCCTATGCCGAGCCGTCGCCCGCCGTCACCGATGCGGCGCTGTCCGCGCTGAAGGCGATCAACCGCAACGTCGGGCTGATGCAGACGCTCGACCTGGCGCTCGACGCCTTGTCGCTTGCCTCGATCTTCTTCCTCGCCGCCATCGGCCTTGCCATCACCTTCGG
>JAGRMS010000515.1 GCA_020441135.1 Pseudooceanicola sp. | reverse complement strand
GTAGAGCGCAACCTTGCCAAGGTTGAAGTCACGAGTTCGAATCTCGTTTGCCGCTCCAAATAATATAATGTGAGTGCATAGCTCAGCTGTTTAGAGCAGCGGAATCATAATCCGCGTGTCGGGGGTTCAAGTCCCTCCTCCGCTACCAAAATTTCCCAATGATCCAGACCATCTCCGCCTGCAAGGGGTCATGGGTGCCGGACCGGACATCGTTCCGGGGTGGTGCCGGGGCGGCGGCTTGAATGCACCGTCTTGGTGCCGAAGCCTTGGAACCGATCCCTGATACCCGCCCGGTTGTCGTCCCGAACCGCCGCGGAACCGGGTTCAGATGCGGCTGCACGGAAAGTCACGACCAAGGAAAACCGTGGCGGCCTTCTCCCGATCGCCGAGATCACCCGCATCTTGCCGCCGCGAAAGGCTTCTGGAAGGGTCGTCGCGAAAGCACAGGAGTAGCCCCATGTCCCGCCGCGTTCTGCTGATCCGTCACCGTCATGGCCCCGAGGACGACCGTGTCGCGACCACGCTTGCCGCCAACGGCTACGAAGGCGACAGCCGTTATCCCTTCGCGGGCGACCCGGCGGGCGAGATCGGCGGAGACGTGGCGGGCGTGGTGATCTACGGCGGGCCCTACAATGCCTATGACACCGCCCAACATTCCTTCCTGCGCGAGGAATACCGGCTGATCGGCGAGGCGCTGGGCGCGGACATTCCCCTGCTGGGCATCTGCCAGGGCGCTCAGATGATCGCGCATCACGCCGGAGCCTGGGTCGGGCCGCCCGAGGCGGGCTGGCACGAATTCGGCTATTACGAGATCACGCCGACCGAAGCCGGCCGCGACTTCCTGCCCGCTCCGCTGCACATGGCGCAGGCGCACTTCCACACCTTCGACGTTCCGGCGGGGGCCGAATCGCTCGCATCGAGCGCGCTGTTCCCCAACCAGGCTTTCAGGATGGGGCCGCGCACCTACGGTTTGCAATTCCACGCTGAGCAGACAAAGGCCGGGTTCTCCCGCTGGCAGAGCGACTCCGACCTTTACGGCAAGCCAGGGGTCCAGAGCCGCGAGGTTCAGACCGCGCTGATGCACCGCCATGACGCCGCGCAGGACGCCTGGTTCACCCAATTCCTGGCCCGGCTGTTCCCTCCCAGGCCCGCGATGTCTTGAAAAGCGCATGAAATGTCGGAGATGTCATAGTCTCGTTTCATGGCTGCGTATTGCATCCCGGTGCATCCGGGCCTTACCATGGGCCCGGCAAGACGGTCCGCGACAAGGCGCGACAGGACCGGAAGGGGGAAGCGACCGCACGATCCACCGCCGCCGGCGTGACAGACGACGCGCACCGGCACCACGAGACAAGCGGCGGCAAGCCGCGTCACCAGATCCAACGGAGAGGAAGACGATGACCTATCAAACCCGCACCGGAAAGCCCCTGCCCCAGTCGATCATCGACTCGGCTGGCAAGGTCGGCACCGATCCGGTCAACCGCCGCGAGTTCCTGGCGATCGCCAGCGCCTTCGGCGCCACCGCGGCCACCGCCTATTCGATGATCGGCATGGCCGCGCCCGCCAAGTCCGCCGCCCATGCCAAGATGGGTGGCACCGTGCGCATCCAGATGGAGGTCCGCGGCCTCAAGGATCCGCGCACCTACGACTGGAGCCAGATCGCCAACTTCTCGAACGGATGGCTGGAATACCTGGTCTACTGGGAGAATGACGGCACCTTCACGCCGATGCTGCTGGAAGGCTGGGAGATCAACGACGACGCCACCGAATACACGCTGAACGTCCGCAAGGGCGTCAAGTGGAACGACGGCAGCGATTTCACCGCCGAGGACGTGGCGTATAACATCAACGCCTGGTGCGAGAAGGGTGTCGAGGGCAACTCGATGGCCGGCCGTTTCGCCGTGCTGATCGACGACGCCTCGGGCAAGGCGGCCGAGGGTGCGATCGAGGTGGTGGACAGCCACACCGTCAAGCTGCACCTGCCGCGCCCC
This sequence comes from Pseudooceanicola sp., assembly GCA_020441135.1. GTDB lineage: Bacteria > Pseudomonadota > Alphaproteobacteria > Rhodobacterales > Rhodobacteraceae > Seohaeicola_A. The sequence continues at coordinate 855 of JAGRMS010000515.1, read as the reverse complement.
GATATCACCCTGATCGCCGGCATGGCCGACTATCCGGCCGCCATCGTGCCGCAGGGCTTCGACGCGGCGATGATCCTCGAAAAGCCCGTCGGCACCGGCCCCTACCTGCCCGAAAGCCTGGAAGTGGGCGTCAAGGGCGTTCTGGTGCGCAACGAGAACCACGAGTGGTGGAACAAGGGCAACGGCGCCTGGGCGGACCGGGTCGAATACATCGACTACGGCACCGATCCTTCGGCCTGGGTCTCGGCGGCGGAAGCCGACGAGGTCGACATGCTCTACTCGGTCGACGGCGACTACATCGACATCATGGGCGCGCTCGACGGCTGGACCCAGCACGAAATCGTGACCGCAGCCACCGTGGTCGTCCGCCCGAACCAGCTGGCCGAAGTCGACGGCAAGAAGCCCTACGCCGACCCGAAGGTGCGCGAGGCGATCATGCTGGCGGTGGACAACAACGTCCTGCTCGAGCTCGGCTACGGCGGGCGCGGCCAGGTCGCCGAGAACCACCACGTCGGCCCGATGCACCCGGAATACGCGCAGCTGCCGCCGCAGCCGCATGACCCGGTGAAGGCGCTGGAGCTCTTGAAGGAGGCCGGGATGGCCGACTTCGAGATGGACATCGTCTCGATCGACGACGCCTACCGCAAGGACACCACCGACGCGGTGGCGGCGCAGCTGCGCGACGCCGGCTTCAACGTCAAGCGGACCGTTCTGCCGGGGTCGACCTTCTGGAACGACTGGCCGAAAAACGCGTTCTCGGCCACCGAATGGAACATGCGTCCGCTCGGCGTCCAGGTCCTCGCCCTGGCCTACAAGTCCGGCGGCGCCTGGAACGAAACGGCGTTCAGCAATGCC
>JAGRMS010000083.1 GCA_020441135.1 Pseudooceanicola sp. | reverse complement strand
GGTCGAGCGCGCCAGCCCCGCCTGCGCCGCGGCCTGTTCCAGCGTCCAGCCGCGTTCCTTGCGCAGGGCGCGCACCCGCTCGGCCAGGTTTACCGGCTCGACAGCGACGCTTTCGCCGGTTTCCCGGGCGATGCGGATCAGGGATTTCGGGTCGCGCGTGGTCATTCCGCCTCTATAGGCATGGGCCCTCAGCCTTGCAACGGCCCCCGCGCCGGGCTAGCGAAGGCGCCATGCTCTCGATCTTCGACCAAGGCCCGCCGCCTCCCTGCCCCGCGCCCTTCAACATGGCGGCGCATGTGCTGGGCCGCGCCCGCGCGACGCCGGACAAGGTGGCGCTGTCGGTGCTGTCGGGCGAAGGATCGGACGACTGGACCTATGCCCGCCTGCACGCCGCCGTGCTTGGCACCGCGAGCGGGCTGCTGGAGGCCGGGATCGCGCCGGGACAGATCGTCCTCATGCGCCTGGGCAATACCGTCGATTTCCCCATCGCCTATCTTGGCGCGCTGGCCGCCGGGATCGTCCCGGTGCCCACCTCGTCGCAGCTGACCGAGCGCGAGACGGCAGCGATGATCGCCGACCTGTCGCCTGCCGCCGTGCTGCGCGACGGGCACGTCGCCTGCGCCCCGGCCGCGCGCGAAATCGCGCTCGACGACCTGCGGGCGATGCGCGAGCTGCCCCCGGCGGCGTTCGACATGGGCGATCCCAACCGGCTTGGCTATATCGTCTATACCTCCGGCACCTCGGGCCGCCCGCGCGCCGTCGCCCATGCCCACCGCGCGATCTGGGCGCGGCAGATGATGTTCGACGGCTGGTACGGGCTGACCGCAAACGACCGTTTGCTACACGCGGGCGCGTTCAACTGGACCTATACGCTTGGCACCGGGCTTATGGACCCCTGGACGGCCGGGGCCACCGCGCTGATCCCGGAACCCGGCACCGATCCGGCCCGCCTGCCGTCGCTGCTGCGCACCAGCCGCGCGACGATATTCGCCGCCGCGCCGGGTGTTTATCGCAAGTTCCTCAAGTCCGGTGGCAAGCTTGACCTGCCCGACCTGCGCCATGGCCTCAGCGCCGGGGAAAAGCTGTCGCGCGACCTGCACGCGGAATGGCAGGCCGCCACCGGCAAGGGTCTTTACGAAGCCTTCGGCATGTCCGAATGCTCCACCTTCATCTCGTCCAGCCCATCCCACCCCGCGCGGGGCGACGCGCTTGGCCTGCCGCAGAAGGGCCGCCGCGTCGCGATCCTGGGCGAGGATGGCCCGGTCCCGCAGGGCGAGGAAGGCACCATCGCCATCCGCGCCGACGACCCCGGCCTGATGCTCGGCTACCTGAACGCGCCCGAGGAAACCGCCGCCCGCCGCCAGGGCGACTGGTTCCTGACCGGCGACATGGGGGCGATGGCGGTCGATGGTCAGATCACCTACCTGGGCCGTGCCGACGACATGATGAACCCGGGCGGCTACCGCGTGTCACCGCTCGAGGTCGAGGCTGCGCTGTCCGCCTTCCCCGGCCTCACCCAGGTCGGCGTCACGGAGGTCGAGGTCAAGGCCGACACCCGCATCATCGCCGCCTTCTATACCGCGCCCCGGCCGCTGAATGAGACCGCGCTGAAAGCCTTCGCCGCAGCGAACCTCGCCCGCTACAAGCAGCCGCGCGCCTATATCCACCTGCCCGAGCTGCCCACCGGGGCCAACGGCAAGCTGCTCCGCCGCGCCCTGCGCGCCCAATTCAAGGCGACCCCATGACTGTCCGTCTCGACATCCTTTCCGACCCGATCTGCCCCTGGTGCTATATCGGCAAGACCCACCTGGACCGTGCCCTGTCGCAGGCGCCGTCGAACCCCTTCGAGATCCAGTATCATCCCTTCCAGCTGAACCCCGACATGCCCCGCGAAGGCATGGACCGCCGCGCCTATCTCGAGGCCAAGTTCGGCGGCAAGGAGGGTGCCGTGCGGGCCTATGCGCCGGTAGTGGAACACGCGCAGGCCGCCGGGCTGACCATCGACTTCGAGGCGATGAAGCGCACGCCCAACACGCTGGACGCCCACCGCCTGATCCACTGGGCCGGGATCGAGGGCAAGCAGCTGGCCGCCGTCGATGCCCTGTTTGCCGCCTATTTCACCGAAGGCCGCGACATCGGCGCCGCCGATACCCTTGCCGACATCGCCGATTCCATCGGCATGGATGCCTCGGTGGTCCTGCGCCTGCTGGCGAGCGACGCCGACCGCGACGACATCGCCCGGCGCGACGCCGAGGCGCGGCAGATGGGCGTCACCTCGGTCCCCACCTTCATCGTCGACGGCAAGCACGCCGTTCCGGGTGCGCAGCCGCCCGCGCTTTGGGCGAAGGTCATCGCCGAGATCGCCACGCAACTGGAATAGGCATCCTGCGGAACACGGCAAGTTTACCCTGTTAACGAAACCGCCCGGTCTGGTTTCCCCCGGCCCCGGATGTTAAGGCCCACGGGTCGCACAGGAAGAACCCCATGAGCCGGATGAGCCAGACCGAATTCATCGCGTTGATCGCGATGATGTTCGCAACCATCGCCTTCTCGATCGATTCGATGCTTCCGGCACTGCCCGAGATCGGGCTGGAGCTTAGCCCCGACGACCCCAACCGCGCCCAATTGATCCTGACGGCCTTCTTCCTCGGTCTCGGGCTTGGCACGCTGTTCGTGGGCCCGGTTTCCGATGCGATGGGCCGCAAGCCGGTGATCATCGCCGGCGCCTCGGTCTATATCCTCGCCTCGCTGGTGGCGGTCTACGCGCAATCGCTCGAGGTGGTGCTGGCCGCCCGCGTCGTCCAGGGCCTGGGCGCCGCCGCCCCCCGTGTCGTCGCGCTGGCGATCATGCGCGACCTCTACGCGGGCCGGATCATGGCGCGGATGATGTCCATCGCCATGATGATCTTCGTGATCTTCCCCGCCTTCGCGCCGCTGATGGGCGCCGGGATCATCGCGCTGGCGGGCTGGCGCGCGATCTTCTGGGCCTTCGTCGCCTTTTCGTTGATCTCGATCACCTGGATGCAGACCCGCCTGTCGGAGCCGCTGCCGAAGGCAAAGCGCCGCCCGCTGCGGCTCGACACCATCCTCGCCGCCATCCGCGAGATGGCGATGCATCCGACCGTGCGCCTGTCGGTGCTGGCGCAGACATTCTGCATGGCGATCATGCTGTCGATGATCACCTCGGTGCAGCAGGCCTACGACCAGACGTTCGGGCGCGCCGACGAGTTTCCCTTCTGGTTCGCCGCCGTCGCCGGAGTCACCGGCGCGGCCAGCCTGCTGAACGCCGCCGTGGTCGTGCGCATCGGGATGCGCCGCATGGTGACCTGGACACTGGCGATGCAGATCGGTTTTTCGACGCTGATGCTGGTGCTCTCGACGCTGCCGCTCGCCCCCAACCTCGCCTTCGGAATGTTCGTGGCCTGGCAGGCCAGCGTGTTCTTCATGGCGGGCACCGCGCTGGGCAACCTCAACGCCATCGCGATGGAGCCGCTAGGCCATATCGCGGGCACCGCGGCATCCGCCTTTGGCGCGATCACCACCGTCCTGGCGTCGCTGCTGGCCGCGCCCGTGGGGCTGGCCTTCGACGGCACCACGCGCCCGCTGGCCATCGGCATCCTGCTGATGTCGCTCGCCGCCTTCGCGCTGATGCTGCGCATGGCAAGGGTCGAGCGCAGGGTTTGACCTTCGCCCGTCGCCGGTGTCCAATCGCCGGAAAACGGGGGACGCGATGACCGACGACTACGGCTATGACCTGGGGCGCTATTCCTGGCCGATCACCACGGCGTCACCAGAAGCGCAGGCATGGTTCGACCGTGGCCTGAACTGGACCTTCGGCTTCAACCACGAGGAAGCCATCGTCTGCTTCAGGCGCGCCGCGGCCGCCGACCCGGCAGCCGCCATGCCGCATTGGGGCGTCGCCTATGCCACCGGCCCCAACTACAACATGCCGTGGGAGCTTTACGACGAACGCGGCCGCGCCAAGGCGCTCGCCGCCGCCTTTGACGCGACGCAAGAGGCGCTGGCCCGTATCGCCACCGCCACCCCAATCGAGGCAGCATTGATCCGCGCCCTGCCCGCGCGCTATCCCCAGCGAGACCTGTCCGACGACATGGCCGCCTGGGACCGGGCCTTTGCCGTTGAAATGCGCCGCGTCCACGCCGCCTTCCCCGACAACCTCGACGTCTGTTCGGCCTTCGCCGAGTCGCTGCTGACCCTGACGCCCTGGCAGATGTGGGATCTCGCCCGCGCCTGCCCGAAGGAGGGCGCGGCCACGGACGAGGCGCAGCGCGTGCTGGAAACGGCCATGACCCTGCCTGGCGGCATGGCGCATCCCGGCGTCCTGCACCTCTACGTTCACCTGATGGAGATGTCGCCCTTCCCCGAAAAGGCGCTGAAGGCCGCCGACATCCTGCGCACGCTGGTTCCCGACGCCGGGCACCTCGTCCACATGCCGACGCATATCGACGTGCTCTGCGGCCACTATCACGACGTCGTCTTCTGGAACGAGCGCGCCATCGAGGCCGACCTGAAGTATTACCGCCGCGAAGGCGCCTATAATTTCTACACCGGCTACCGCCAGCACAACTATCACTTCGTCATCTACGGGGCGATGTTCCTCGGCCAGATCGACCCGGCACTGCGGGCGATCCGGGGCATGGCCGAAACCGTGCCGGAAGAGATGCTGCGCATTCAGAGCCCGCCGATGGCGGATTACTTCGAAAGTTTCATGGGGCTGGAACCGCATGTGCTGGTGCGTTTCGGCAAATGGCGGGAGGCGATCCGGCTGGAGCCGCCCGCCGACCGCGATCTTTACCGCTGCTGGACCGCGATGACCTATTACGCGCGGGCCGTTGGCAACGCGGCGCTGGGGCGGGTGCGGCAGGCCGAGGCCGAGGAGCAGCTATTCCTCGAGGCTGCCGCGCGGGTGCCGGACACCCGGCTGCTGCACAACAACAAGGTCGTCGATCTGCTTGAGATCGCAAAGGAAATGGTCCGGGGCGAGATCGAATACCGCAAGGGCGCCTTTGACGTGGCCTTCGCCCACCTCCGCCGCTCTGTCGCGCTGGAGGACGCGCTGCCCTACGACGAGCCCTGGGGCTGGATGCAGCCTGCGCGACACGCGTTGGGGGCGCTGCTGTTCGAGCAGGGACACCTGGCCGAGGCCGAAGCGGTTTACCGCGAGGATCTGGGGCTTGGCGGGCAGTTGTCCCGCGCGACGGTTCACCCGGACAATGTCTGGAGTCTCAAGGGCCTGCACGACTGCCTTGAAGCACGCGGTGAACAGGCCGAACGCGCCCAGATCAGGCTGCGGCTCGACCTCGCGCTGGCCCGCGCCGACAGCAAGGTCGGCGCCTCCTGCTTCTGCGCGCAGGCGGCGATGACGGCCTTTACCCTTCCGGCCTAGGGTGGGCAATCTGCCCACCACTCGTAGCGGTGCGTGACAAGCACGCACCCTACCTCACGCCGCGTGGACCGCGTGACGCGGTGGCTGCATCGTAAGATCGTCGTCGAACTCGGCATAATTGCAGGTGATTTCCGTTCCCGCCGGGATATCCACCAGGGCGAAGCCTTCGCTCATGCCGCGAAAGTCGGTGTTGGGCGTGGTGGAGTGGTTCATGAACCGCCCCTCGTCGCTTTCCAGAACCAGCTTGGTCCCGTCGCGCACGTCGACGTAGGCGTAACGCTCGATGAACTCGCGCACATGGGGCGGGTAGCTGTCCAGCCGGTCGGCCGGGATGCGCATGTCCAGAAGCGGATCGTGGGTCCAGATCACCTGGCCCTTGCGGATATCGTCCCGGCAGAAAACGCCCAAGCCCTCGATGGCCGAGGGTGCAAGGTAACAGCGCACGGTCATCATGCGGCATAGTCCTGAAAAATCCGGCCCGCCAGCCGGAAGGCGATGATGGGAAAGCCCCGCGCCGGGCGGCCGACGCAAGGCCGATCAATGCGCCAACAGGCGCGATTCTCAACGGCTATTTCGCCGCCTTGCCCCGGGCCCCCGCCTTTTCGGCCAGATCGCGCGCGATCGCGAAGGCGCCCTTGATCTTGTCGGCCTCGGTCGCCCAATCGCGGCGCAGGATGATCTTGTTGTCCTTGATCTTGGCCATGCCGCGCTGCTCCTGCACGAACTCCACCAGCCCCTGGGGCGAGGCGAACTTGTCCATGTGGAACTGGACCGTCGCGCCCTTCGGCCCGCCGTCCAGCTTGGCGATGCCCGCCCGCTTGCACATCGCCTTGATGCGCACCACCAGCAGCAGCGTGTTCACCTCGCGCGGCAGCTTGCCGAAGCGGTCGATCAGCTCGGCGGCAAAGCCTTCCAGCTCCACCTTGGTCGACAGCGAAGACAGCCGCCGGTAAAGCCCCAGCCGCACGTCGAGGTCGGGCACATAGTCCTCGGGGATCAGCACCGAGACGCCGAGGTTGATTTGCGGTGCCCATTGGTCGTCGACCTCGGACAGGCCCTCCATCTGGCCCGAGCGGATCTTGGCGATCGCC
>JAGRMS010000514.1 GCA_020441135.1 Pseudooceanicola sp. | reverse complement strand
ATGAAGCCGAAGAGGATGGTGATCAACGGGTTGACGATGTTGAAGAAGGCGAAGGGCAGGTAATCGATGGTCGCCACCCCCAGCGTCGCGGCCATGAAGGCACCGCAGCTGTTCCAGGGCACGATGGCGCTGGTGACGGTGGCGGAATCGCCCACCGCGCGCGACAGCACAACGGGCGCCAGCCCCATCTTGCGGAAGGCGTTCTGGAACATCTTGCCCGGCAGGACGATGGCGATGTACTGGTCGCCCGACAGCATGTTGGTGCCCACCACCGCCCCGACCAGCGCCAGGATCAGCCGGCCGGTGGTGTTCGCCGCCTCGAGAACCGGCGTCAGGATGCGGTCCAGGACCCCGATCCGGTCGACGACGCCGCCGAAGGCCAGCGCCGCGAGGATCAGCCAGATGGTGACCAGCATGCTCTCCATGCCGCCGCGGCTGAGCAGCTGGTCGAGCGCGGCATCGCCGGTCGTCGAGACGAAGCCGGTGGCCAGCGCGGTCCAGGAGCCCTTGAGCAGCGCCAGCGCGGCCGGAAGATGCGGCGCGTCCGCAGCCCCGATGACGATCGCCGGGTTGAGGAACACCGCCACCACCGCGCCCGCCAACGCGCCCGTGAAGATGGTCAGGAAGGGCGGAACCTTCAGGACCGCCAGCAGCAGAACCAACCCAAGCGGCAGGAAGGCCGCGAAGCCGATGTTGAACGAATAGGCAAGGCTCTCGGTCAAGCCGGCGGCATCGAAATCGCCGGGCGATCCCAGCAGGAAGAACCCGAGCAGCGCGATGGCCAGGGTTGGCACCGAGGTCCAGAGCGTCTCGACGATATGCTTGTAGAGCTTGGCGCCGGTCGCCGCGGCGGCCAGGTTCGTCGCGTCCGACAGCGGCGAGGACTTGTCGCCGAAATAGGCCCCCGAAATCACCGCGCCCGCGGTGATCGCCGGGTTCAGACCCATCTGCGCCGCCACGCCCATCAGCCCGATGCCGATGGTGCCGACCACCGTCCAGGAACTGCCGATGCTCAGCGACACCGCGGCGCAGATCAGCACCACCGAGACGTAGAAATAGTTGGGCGAGAGGATCTGCAGCCCCCAGTAGACCATGGCGACCAGCGTCCCGCTCATCGCCCAGGTGCCGATCAGCGCCCCCACCGCCAGCAGGATGAAGATCGCCGACAGCCCGACGCCGACGCTTTCCAGCGCCGCCGCGCGCATGCTGTCGATCGTGTGGCCGAACCGCAGTCCGACCAGCACGGCCACAACGGTCGTCAGCATCAGCGCGACCTGGTTCGCGCCCTTCGCCGCCATGTCGCCGTAAAGCCCGTAGGCCAGGGCCAGCAGCACCACCAAAAACCCGATCGGGACCAGCGCCCATCGCATCGTGGGCGTCCGCGGGGCCGGGCCTTCCGGGGGAAGCGTTTCGGCGTCGCTCACGTTGGCCTCCCGCCTTGCGCCGGCTCCCGGCTTCCGAAGATTCCGCCGCGCCCGATCAGCGCCCGACCCGTCATCCGGTCGGTCCGCTCGGTGTCACGACGCCCGGACCGTTGAGCACCCATGCCGCATGTCTCCACGACAGATCGATGTTTCGCCAGCCCGGACCGGGGCGCCCCCGGCCCGGGTTCGCGCCGTCTCAGTAATCGACCGCATCGCGGGTGATCGGGCAGGTCATGCAATGCCCGCCGCCGCGCCCACGGCCCAGCTCTGCGCCGGCGATGGTGATCACCTCGATCCCCTCCTTGCGCAGCAGCGTGTTGGTATAGGTGTTGCGGTCATAGGCATAGACCACGCCGGGCGCGGCGCAGACCAGGTTGGCGCCCGAATCCCACTGCGTGCGCTCGCGCAC
>JAGRMS010000513.1 GCA_020441135.1 Pseudooceanicola sp. | reverse complement strand
GGCGTCGGCGGCACCGGCGTCGTGACCATCGGCGCGGTGCTGGCGCAGGCGGCGCAGATCGACGGCAAGGGGGCGGGGATGATGGAAATGGCCGGCCTCGCCCAGAAGGGCGGCGCGGTGCATATCCACTGCCGCCTGGCCAACCGGCCCGAGGACATCAGCGCCATCCGCGTGGCGACGGGCGAGGCGCACGCCCTGATCGGCGGCGACCTGGTCGTCAGCGCCGGGGCCAAGACGCTGGGGCTGACACGCACCGGCCAGACCGGCGCGGTGGTCAACAACCACGAGATCATCACCGGCGACTTCACCCGCAACACCGAGTTCAAGGTGCCCTCCGACCGGCTGGAACTGGCCCTCCAGGCGCGGCTGAAAGACCGGGTGGACCTGTTCGACGCCTCGGAACTGGCCCGCGTGACGATGGGCGACTCGATCTTCTCCAACATGATGATCCTGGGCGCCGCCTGGCAGCGCGGACTGCTGCCCTTGTCGCATGACGCCATCAGGCAGGCGGTGGAACTGAACGGCGCGGCGGTGGAAAAGAACCTCCGCGCCTTCGAGATCGGCCGCTGGGCGGTGCTGCATGGCACCGAGGCGCAGCGCCTGATCGTCCCGAACGTGGTCGCCAAGCCCAAGTCGCTCGACGAACGCATCGCCTTCCGCGTCGATCACCTGACCGACTACCAAAGCGCCCGGCTGGCGAAACGCTATCGCAAGCTGGTCGACTCGGTCAGCGATCCGAAGCTGAAGGAAGCGGTCGCGCTCGGCTATCACAAGCTCTTGTCCTACAAGGACGAATACGAAGTCGCGCGCCTGCTGCTCAAGTCAGAGGAAAAGGCCCGGGCCGAGTTCGACGGCGATTTCAAGATGACCTTCCACCTCGCTCCGCCGATGCTGCCGGGCACCGACAGCGAAGGCCGCCCGAAAAAGCGCGCGTTCGGCGCATGGATGCAGACGCCCTTCCGCCTTCTCGCCCGTTTCAAGGCCCTGCGCGGCACCCCGCTCGACCCCTTCGGTTACGCCGCCGAGCGTCGCATGGAACGCGCGCTCATCAAGCAGTACGAAGGGGACATGGCCTCGGTTCTGCCGACCGTGACCCCCGCGACGCTCGACGCGACGGTCGCGCTGGCCGCGCTGCCGCTCGACATCCGCGGTTTCGGCCCGGTGAAGGACGCCAACGCCGAAAAGGCCGCAAAACGGCGCGAGGAACTGCTGAGCGCGATCCGCCAGGGCGGCAAGGGGCTGTCCAAGGCGGCGGAGTAGTCACACGGTCGTCACGCTCCCGTCGCAAAATACCCGCGCCCGCCGACTCACCCCGGCGGGCGCACTCTTCTGGAGCCACCAATGCCCGACAGCCGCATCGTCCGCGACATCACCTACTCCCACTCCGCCGCCTCGCGCGGCAGCCGCGCGCTGGTGCGGCTGATCGAGAACACCACCGGCCGGATGACGCTGATCCGCCGCGCGCAGGGCTACGAGGCCGAGGTCGCCTCGGGCCGCAGCTTCTGGCAGGTGATGGTGGACCGCTACGGCCTGTCGCTGAACGTCACGCGCGGCTCGCTCGACAACATCCCCCGCACCGGCCCGCTGATCCTGATCGCCAACCACCCCTATGGCATCCTCGACGGGCTGATGATGGGCCACATGCTCCAGTCCACCCGGGGCGATTTCCGCATCCTCGCCAACTCGGTCTTCCGCAAGGCCGAGGATCTGAACCGCATCCTGCTGCCGATCTCCTTCGACAACACGAAAGAGGCGCTGGCGCTCAACATCGAGACCCGCAAGACCGCGCTGAGCTATCTCTCCGGCGGCGGCGCCATCGGCGTCTTTCCCGGCGGCACGGTCAGCACCGCGCTGCGTCCCTTCTCGACCCCGATGGACCCCGGCTGGCGCAGCTTCACCGCCCGGATGATCGCCAAGTCCGACGCCGCGGTGGTGCCGGTCTACTTCGCCGGCCATACCTCGCGGCTGTTCCAGGTCGCGAGCCACCTGCACTACACGCTGCGCCTTGGCCTCCTGCTGAAAGAGTTCAAGACCCGCGTCGATACCCCTGTCGAGGTCGCCATCGGCGACCCGATCCCGCGCGACACCCTGCGCCGCATGGGCGAGGGAAAACCGCTGATGGATTTCCTGCGCAAAGCGACGTATGAGCTGTCTCCGAATCCGCTGAAGTCCTACGACTACGGCTACGAGTTCGAAGAGAAGCACCGCGCGCGCGCATAGATGGCCATAGGCATATTCGATTCCGGACTGGGCGGCCTGACCGTCCTCGACGCCGTGCAGCAGCGCCTGCCCGAGGTGCCGTTCCTCTATTACGCCGACAGCGCCCATGCGCCGTACGGCGTGCGGACCGCCGACGACATCTTTGCCCTGACCAAGGCCGCCGTCGAGGCGATGTGGGACCGGGGCTGCGACCTGGTCGTGCTTGCCTGCAACACCGCCAGCGCCGCCGCCCTGCGCCGCCTCCAGGAAGGCGGCCTGCCGCCGGGCAAGCGCGTGCTTGGCGTCTTCGTGCCGCTGATCGAGGCGC
>JAGRMS010000512.1 GCA_020441135.1 Pseudooceanicola sp. | reverse complement strand
ATCGACGAGACCGTGTCGCCGGCACAGGCCTTCATCAGCAGTCCCTTGGCCACATGGGCGATCGCTTTCGCCTTGCCCCTTTTATAGCGTGCGTCGATGTCCGCATCGCGTCGGCGCATCGCGATGAAGGTGGTGCGGGAGATGCCGAAGTAGTCGGCGATCTGGTCCTGGTTCAGCAGGGCCGCCAGCGTCTCGACCTCGGCACGCTGGTCCTCGGTCAGGTCAATGAAGGTCGGAGGCATCAGGTTCTCGCTTCAACCAGCATGGACACTGCATTCTCGGACTCCAGCCGGTGCTGCGCCCGGGCCAGCAGGAAAGCGACGCGTCGGGCCGTCTCGAACTCGCTGGCGGGCGGGATCAGGTCCTGGCCATCCCGGCCGGTGAGCTCATGCGTCGCGGTTTCCTTCCAGCCCGCCCGGGTCTTCATCCAGAACATGGCCGAGCGGATGCAGTCGGCATGGGTGGCGCCGGTCCGCAGCGCCTCGCCCGTGGCCGCCGAGAACAGGAACTTCGCCACCATCGACTGCGCTTTGGCATCGGCGATGTCGATCTCGTTGCGGTAGTATTTGCGCAGCGTCGGGGCCGAGCAGCCGACGATGACCGCGATCTTGTCCTGCGGGATGCCGAAGGCCACCATGGCCGAGACCTGGCGGCGGCTGTCCTCGGTCGGCTCGTGCGGTGTCGGATCGGGCATCTCAGGCTCCCTTCTTGGTAGACGAAAAGCCTCGCGCCCCGAGCCGCTCGAACAGGCGTCGGAGGACGTAGCTGCGCGCCAGGGAGAAGGCCGTGAACAGCGCCCCGATCTGCAAGGACTGGCGCAGCGTGGTCTCCAGCCTGATGAGCGGGAACACCAGCAGCTGGCGTCCCACCGCAAGTCCATAGCCCGCGACGACGTTGGCGGCGGCCTCAATCAGGGGCATACCGCGCGACTGCCGCTGGCTATTGGCAGGGCAGGGCTTTGCTTTCGATTTGCCCGGACACTCACTCATCGAAGAAATCCCAGTCCGGATCGGATTCCCATGGCTTGCGGTCGCCCGGGATCTGGATTGCCAGCCGCGACCGGGAGGACGGGGTGATCCCGAGCTCGGCCATGTATTTCGCCATCAGCTCCAGCTGCTTGTTGCTGATCGTCACCCAGGGCGAGACCTGGATGTAGCCCGAGGGCATCTTCAGCAGCGTCGGCGTGTCGGCGAGCTTCTGCTCGGCTTCGACCCATTTCGCATAGCATTGGCAATAGGCGGCGAGGGTCGTCCGGTCGACCTGGGTCAGCAGACCGATCCGGTTCAGCGTCCCGGCGAGCCGCTTCCATTCCGCCTTGGCGGTCGGCGACAGGTGCGACGGGCAGGTCGGCTGCGAGGCGGGCGGCTTCGGCTCCCGGCCATTGATGGGCCGCTTGCCGGGATTGCCCTCCAGCACCTTCAGCGCCGTCGGCTTGGGTTTGCGGCCACGCATCAGGGGCACCTTGCGGGGATCTGCAGGAGGATCACCTCAGAACACCCCGAGTTGGTCGACTGTTTCGGCCCTGTGCGACCATCGTGGATCGTCGCAAGCGCCCGTAATCCGGGGATATTCCCCTGAGAACACATGGGGGATACCCCCCTGCCAATTTCGCGGGTGTGTGAGAAGACCGACCCCGCCGGTTCGGCATCGAAAGGTCCTGGATAAATGACCTCCCCCCCCGGTCATGCCCGCGCCTCCCGTTCCTGCCTGACCTCGTCGAAGGTCCGGCTGTCGCCCTCCAGCACCGCCGTCTTGCCGGTGTAGGCCTGCCAGCGCAGCACCGCGACATCGACATAGGCTGGGTTCAGCTCCATGGCGTGGCACACGCGCCCGCAGCTCTCGGCGGCGATGATCGAACTGCCCGAGCCGGAGAAGGGCTCGTAGACCGCCTGACCGGGGCTCGCGTTGTTCAGCATCGGGCGGCGCATGCACTCGACCGGCTTCTGGGTGCCGTGGATGGTGGTGGCGTCCTGGTCGCGGCTCGGGATCGACCAGAGCGTGGACTGCTTCCGGTCCCCCGACCAGTGCCCGGTGCCGCGCACCGCATACCAGCAGGGCTCGTGCTGCCAGTGGTAATGGCCGCGGGAGAGGACATGGCGCTCCTTCGCCCAGATGATCTGGCTGCGGATGTCGAAGCCGCAGGCGGTGAGGCTCTCGGCCACGGTGGTGGCGTGCAGCGCCCCGTGCCAGACATAGGCCACTTCGCCCGGAAACAGCGCCCAGGCCT
>JAGRMS010000511.1 GCA_020441135.1 Pseudooceanicola sp. | reverse complement strand
GGCGCGCAGGGCACGGCGATTGCGCGCGCGCTGGCCGATTTGGGCGCGGAGGTGGTCTTCGTCACCGGCCCCGCCTCGATCCCGCCGCCTGCGGGAGTCCGGGTCGTGAAGGTTGAGACCGCGCGCGACATGGCCGAGGCGGTGGACGCCGCCTTGCCCGCCGATGCCGCCGTTTTTGCCGCCGCGGTGGCCGATTGGCGCGTCGCCTCGGCCTCGGACCGCAAGCTGAAGAAGACCCGCGACGGGATGCCAAGCCTGGAATTTGCCGAGAACCCCGACATCCTCGCCGGGGTGGCGCAGCGCACCACGGACCGCCCGCGCCTGGTCGTCGGCTTTGCCGCCGAGACGGATGACGTGGTGGCCCACGCCACCGCCAAGCGCCTGCGCAAGGGCTGCGACTGGATCGTCGCCAACGACGTGAGCCCGGCGACCGGGATCATGGGCGGAACCGAGAACGCCGTGGTGCTGATCACCGACGAGGGCGCCGAGGAGTGGCCCCGCATGGACAAGGACAAGGTCGCCCGCGCGCTGGCCGCCCGCATAGCCGGGGCGCTGGCGTGAATGACGTGACCATCCGTGTCCTGCGCGACCCCGAGGCCGACCCGGAGGTGCCGCTGCCCGCCTACGAAACCGCAGGCGCGGCGGGCGCCGACATCCGCGCGAACCTGTCCGACCGGGGCACGCTGACGCTTGCACCCGGAGCGCGCGCGCTGGTACCGACGGGCCTGCGGCTGGAGATCCCGCCCGGATTCGAGGTGCAGGTCCGCCCCCGCTCGGGCCTGGCCCTGAAACACGGGATCACCCTGCCGAACAGCCCCGGCACCATCGACAGCGACTATCGCGGCCCGCTGGGCGTGATCCTGATGAACGCAGGCGACGCACCCTTCACCGTCAACCACGGCGATCGCATCGCCCAGATGGTGGTGGCCCCGGTCCTGCGCGCGGCCTTCCACCTGGCCGACGCGCTGGACGACACCGCCCGCGGCAGCGGCGGTTTCGGCTCGACAGGCCGGGGCTGATGCTGCTCGTCCTCGCCCTTGGCGGTGCGCTCTGGGGTGTCGGCACGCTGGCGGGCGCGCCCCGGCGGCAACGGGTGGCCATGCTGGCTGTCCTCTACCTCGGTGTGCTGGCCGCGCATCTGGCCCTGCCCGCAGGCCACCCCCTGCGCGCGGCCACGGGGGGCGGCGCAGGCGAATGGCTCGCCGTCGGGGTGGTCGCGGCGCTGGTGCTGGCCTATGCATCGCTCATCGCGCGGCTGAAGCGCCGGGCGCGGCGACCGGAGACCACGATGCAAACGCAAGCCACCTTCTCGACCACCGAACTGGAACGCTACGCCCGCCATATCGTCCTGCGCGAGATCGGCGGACCGGGACAGAAGAAGCTCAAGCAGGCCCGCGTGCTGGTGATCGGCGCCGGCGGTCTTGGCGCGCCCGCGCTGCAATATCTGGCCGCCTGCGGTGTCGGCACCATCGGGGTGATCGACGACGACGTGGTCGATAACGCCAACCTGCAACGCCAGGTGATCCACCGCGACGCCGACATCGGCAAGCCCAAGGTCTTCTCGGCCGAGGCGGCGATGAAGGCGCAGAACCCGCATGTCACCGTGCGCCCCTACCAGCGGCGGCTGGACGCAGCTATCGCGGAGGAGCTGTTCGCCGACTACGACATCATCCTCGACGGCACCGATAACTTCGACACCCGCTACCTGTCGAACCGCGTCGCCGTCGCGCTGAAGAAACCACTGGTCTCGGGCGCGCTGTCACAATGGGAGGGGCAGGTCAGCGTCTTCGACCCGGCCCACGGCGCGCCCTGCTACGAATGCATCTTTCCCACCGCCCCGGCCCCCGGCCTCGCCCCCAGCTGCGCCGAAGCCGGTGTCGTCGGCCCGCTGCCCGGCGTTCTTGGCGCGATGATGGCGGTCGAGACGGTCAAGTTGATCACCGGGGCGGGGGCGCCGCTTTGGGGCGAGATGCTGATCTACGACGGGCTTTACGGCGAAACCCGCAAGATCGCGCTGAAACGCCGCGCGGATTGCCCGGTCTGCGGCGCCTGACCCCACTGGTATCGCCACGCCCGCGCCCCTAGCTTGGACCCGTAAAGGAGACCGCCATGACCAACCCGCTGCTTTCCGACTGGACAACGCCCTTCGAGATCGCGCCTTTCGACGCCATTTCGGACGACGACTTCGCCCCCGCGCTCGACGTCGCGCTGGCGCAGCACCGGGACGAGATTGCGGCGATTGCCGACAACCCGGACGAACCGACCTTCGCCAATACGGTCGAGGCGCTGGAGGCCGCCGGTCAGGCGCTCGACCGGGTGCTGGGCGTGTTCTACACGGTGGCCGGCGCCGACAGCAATCCGCAGCGCGAGAACCTGCAACGCGCCTTTTCGCCCAGGGTCGCCGCGCATTACGCCGAGATTTCCGCGAACAAGGCGCTGTTCCGCCGCCTCGCCGACCTGTGGGAGCGGCGCGACAGCCTTGGTCTCGACGCCGAACAGGCCCGCGTGCTGATGCTGACCCATCGCGGCTTTGTCCGTTCGGGGGCGGCGCTGACCGGCGCGGAGGAGGCGCGGATGAAAGAGATCAAGGGCCGCCTCGCCACGCTTGGCACCGCCTTCACGCAGAACCTGCTGGCGGATGAACGCGCGTGGTTCATGACCCTGACCGAGGCCGATCTGGAGGGGCTGCCCGATTTTGTCGTCGAGGCGGCCCGCGCCGCCGGGGCCGAGAAGGGGGCCGATGGGCCCGTCGTCACCCTGTCGCGCTCGCTGATCGTGCCCTTCCTGCAATTCTCCCCCCGCCGTGACCTGCGCGAAACCGCCTTCCGCGCCTGGGCCGCCCGCGGGGCCAATGGCGGGGAGACCGATAACCGCGCCATCGCCGCCGAGACGCTGCAGCTGCGCGAGGAACGCGCGCGCCTGCTGGGCTACCCGAATTTCGCCGCCTTCAAGCTCGAAACGGAAATGGCCGGAAGCCCCGACCGGGTGCGCGAGCTGCTGATGGCCGTCTGGGGCCCGGCCCGTGCCCGGGCCGAGGCGGACGGCGCGGTGCTGGCCGCGATGATGCATGACGACGGCATCAACGGCGACCTCGAACCCTGGGACTGGCGCTACTACGCCGAGAAACGCCGCAAGGCCGAACACGACCTCGACGAGGCGGCGCTGAAACCCTACCTGCAACTCGACCGCATGATCGAGGCCGCATTCGCCTGCGCGACCCGGCTGTTCTGGCTCGAATTCCGCCCGCTCGACGTCAAGCTCTACCACCCCGACTGCCGCGCCTGGGAAGTGACCCGCGACGGCCGCCACGTCGCCGTCTTCATCGGCGACTACTTCGCCCGCGGCTCCAAACGCTCGGGCGCCTGGTGTTCGGCCATGCGGGCGCAGGCGCGCTTCCCCAAGGAACAGGCCCCGGTTGTGATCAACGTCTGCAACTTCGCCAAGGCGTCCCCGGCGCTGCTGTCCTGGGACGACGCCCGCACGCTGTTCCACGAATTCGGCCACGCCCTGCACCAGATGCTGTCCGACGTGACCTATGAAAGCATCTCGGGCACCTCGGTCGCCCGCGATTTCGTCGAACTGCCCAGCCAGCTTTACGAGCACTGGCTCGAGGTGCCCGAGGTTCTGCGCGAGTTCGCCACCCATGCGCGCACCGGCGCGCCGATGCCCGCCGACCTGCTCGACAAGGCGCTGGCCGCCTCGAACTTCGACCAGGGCTTCCAGACCGTCGAATACGTCGCCTCGGCGCTGGTCGATCTCGATTTCCACGACGGCCCGCCCCCTGCCGATCCGATGGCGGCGCAGGCCGACACCCTTGCTCGTCTCGCCATGCCCCGCGCGATCGCCATGCGCCACGCCACGCCACAATTCGCCCATGTCTTCTCGGGCGACGGCTATTCCTCGGGCTATTACAGCTACATGTGGT
>JAGRMS010000082.1:18397-20397 GCA_020441135.1 Pseudooceanicola sp. | reverse complement strand
GGTCTTCCTTGCGGTTCTCAGGGCGAACGTGACCGCCGAAGTAGGCCCCGTCGATTTCAACGTGGCCGTCCAGCACTTCGCCGGTCTGAACCTCACGGGCCATCGCTTCGCGCAGCTTGTGGGCGAGAACGAAGGCGGTCTTGTATTGGCAGTCCAGGTCGCGGGACAGTTGAACCATCGACAGGCCCTTGGAGGCGTTCACGATGATGCAGATCGCCGCCAGCAGGTCCACGAAGGCCATCTTGCGCGAGGCGAAGATCGTCCCGCTAGTGACGCTGAACTGATGGCCGCAGCCCTTGCACTTGAACTTGCGGCGGGTGGCGATGGTGTAGGTTTCGCAGCAGCCGCAGCGAGGGCAGACAGCCTCGCCGTTGGTTTCCGGCCAGCGCATTTCGCAGAAGGTCCGATAGGCAGCTTCCTCGCCCTTCTGATAGATCGACCGCAGGGAGAGGGTGCGGGACGCTGCGGAGAGAAGGAAGTGTTGGGCCATTGTCATCATATCCGGTGATGTTCTACACCGGATATAGAGACTTGTATAACCGAGTTCAAGGGTCTATATCATAAAAAACGATGATACAGGACACCGTACATGCCGACACGCAAGGATGACCCCGTTAACCAAGAGTACGAGGCGCGGGCCAAGAACCTCCTAAAGGCTGAGTTGAAGCGGCGCGGGACCACATATGCCCAACTTGCTGAGAAACTGGCGACGATAGGCGTTCACGAGAACGAGCGGAACTTGAACAACAAGATCAGTCGCGGGGGATTTTCGGCGGCGTTTCTACTTCAATGCCTAGATGCAGTTGGCTCTCAGACGGTTCACCTTGAGTAGGGGCGCTGATCGCTTGCAACGACTTCAGGTCGTTGTTTTGAAGAAACCCCGCAACATACATCAGCGCCCGGCTTCCATCTAGAAGCGTTGCCCTTGATACCGCTGGCGGTAATTCAATCTTCGCCTCCAAAAGTATCCTTCGCCTGATATTCTCATATATGGATGCGGCATAGGGTTCATACTGCCCACCGCTAAGCGGCATCACGTTCCGAGTTATGAACTCAGCCACATCAAGTGCTTCGCTGGCCAATCTCTGCTGCCAAGATGGCCGTCCGTCAAAACGACCGGCCAGCCGCTGCATCCACACCCCAACGCCGAAGGCTATCATGCCGATGGCGACAGGAAGGAACCAAGGCTCCGCAGTCATTTCCGCCGCCCAACTGAGAAAACTGACAATCGGCCCAACCCAAGTTGAAGAGTCAACGCCAAACGAGGCGATAAGGGTGGACCAAAACGGCTCGAACAGCATTGCCGACAGTGGGGCGACAATGCAAATCGAGGCAATCCAGGCGAGCGTCCGAAGCATGATTCTGACACTGCCCTCATGGCGGCGATCTGTGGAGTCATTTCAGCGACCCCCGCCGCACCGGGCTTGGTGCGTTTGATACATAAGGCCGCAAATATCCTCGCCGAAGGCAACGCGCCGCAGGCGCGTCTCGGCATGAGGCCCGACGCATGCGTAGGGCGGGGCTTGCCCCGCCGCCCGCTCAACCCGGGCTCATGCCCCGCAGACGCTCGGACCGGCGGCGCAGGATTTCGACCACCGACAGGAGCAGGATCGAGATCGCCACCAGGATCGTCGCCACGGCGAGGATGGTGGGCGAGATCTGCTCGCGCAGGCCGGTGAACATCTGCCAGGGCAGGGTCTTCTGCCCGGCAGAGCCGACGAAGAGCACCACCACCACCTCGTCGAAGGAGGTGATGAAGGCGAACAGCGCGCCCGAGATCACGCCGGGCAGGATCAGCGGCATCTGCACGCGGAAGAAGGTCGTCACCGGGTCTGCCCCCATGTTCGAGGCCGCGCGGGTCAGCGAGTTGTCGAAGCCGACGAGCGTTGCGGTCACGGTGATGATGACGAAGGGAATGCCAAGCGCCGCATGGGCGAGCACGACGCCGATGTAGGTGCCTTGCAGGCCGATGCGGGAATAGAAGAAATACATCCCCGCCG
>JAGRMS010000082.1:13986-18222 GCA_020441135.1 Pseudooceanicola sp. | reverse complement strand
AGAAGTCGCGGTAGTGCTTCAGCGAATAGCCGGCGGGATCGAGCGCCAGCATCTCGGGCGTGAAGGTAAAGAAGTTCTGGGCGTTGAAACTCAGCGGCATCACCACCAGGATCGGGGTGATCAGGAAGATGAAGATCGCGCCGCAGATCACGCGGAAGGTATAGTGCCAGAGCACCTGTCCGGGGGTCAGGTAGGGCACCAGGTGGGCGCGGTAGCGGCCCTCGTACAGCCAGAAGGTCATCCAGCCGAAGAACCAGCCGAAGGCGGCGCCAATGATCCCGGCGGACAGGCCGCCCATCAGCAGCCCGGCGAGGGCGAAAAGCGCGACCAGGCCCCAGCGCAGCGGCTTCTCGGGCAGGGGCGCGTGGGTCAGGCCAAAGGCGATGGCCCCGATCAGCAGCGCGCCGACGACGATGCCAAGCGGCCCGGAACCTTGCGCGGTGCCGACGAACAGCCCGGCCAGCGCACCGAAGGCGGCGGTGACGGGGACGTAGAACGACGCCGGGCGGCGGGGGACGGTGGTGGTGATGGCCATCTCCTCAGCCCCCCAGCTTGACGTTGTCGATGCCGACGATGCGGTCGTAGGCCCAGTAGAGCAGCAGCACCGCGCCCAGCAGGATCGCCCCCAGCGCGGCGGCGAGGCCCCAGTTCAGCGAACGCGAGATGTGATAGGCGATCCGGTTCGAGATGAAGGTGCCGTCGGTGCCGCCGACGATCTCGGGGGTGATGTAATAGCCGATGGCGAGGATGAAGACGAGGATCGACCCGGCGCCGATGCCGGGCACCGACTGCGGGAAGTAGACGCGCCAGAAGGCGGTCCAGTTGGTCGCGCCCAGCGACTTGGCCGCGCGCAGGTAGCTGGGAGGGATCGTCTTCATTACCGAATACATCGGCAGGATCATGAAGGGCAGCAGGATGTGGGTCATCGCCACGATGGTGCCGAACTGGTTGTTGATCATCACGAGGCGCGAGTCGTCGGCGACGATGCCAAGCCAGACGAGCGTTTCGTTGATGACGCCCTCCTGTTGCAGCATCACCTTCCAGGCCGAGGTGCGCACCAGCAGCGAGGTCCNACGGCAGCAGCACGAGGATCATCAGCAGGTTGGCGGTGCGGTCGCGCAGGTTCGCCAGCAGCCAGGCGACGGGGTAGCCGAGCGCGATGCAGGAGAAGGTGATCATCAGCGACATGAAGAGCGTGCGCTTGAACAGCAGGATGTAGATCTGCTCGCTTTCGGGCCGCGCCTCGGGGCCGTCGATGCCCTTCTTGAGGTCGACGGCGTTCAGGAAATAGCCGTTGGTATAGGCGGGCGAGTAGATGTGCAGGGTGCGCCAGAGCTCGAGATCGCCCCAGTCCTTGTCGACCTTGAGGAAGGCGTCCTGATAGGGTGGCTTCATCTTCTCGACGCCGCGCCCGGTTTTGCGCAGCAGCGAGGCCGCGCCGGAGTATTCGTAGTTCAGGCGCGAGCCGAGGCGGGTATGGGTCTTCTGGTCCACCGCAATGGCGAGGTCGGCCTGGAGCGCGGCGAAAACCTCTTCGGGGGGCAGGTCGGTGGAATGCGGCTCCCACGCCTTCAGGGTCTCGACCGTGCGGGGCAGGGTGTCCTGCACGATCTGGTTCTCGACCGAGCGGAACAGCATGTCGGCGATCGGCGCGATGAACGTCACCAGCACGAAGATCAGCAGCGGCGCGATCAGCGCGAGGGCGCGGAGTTTCTGGACCCGCAGCGCCCGGGCGAGGCTGCGCTTGAGCGGGGTTCCGTCGGCGGCCAGCACGCGGCCGCCGGATGCGGTGGCGCCGGTCATGCGGTGCCCTCGACGACAAGGATGACGCTGTCGGCGGAGCGGCGGCGGATGTCGGCCACTTCCTGGTAATCGGGGTCGTTGTAGGCGGCCAGAGCCGCGTCGAAGGTCGGGAACTCGATCACGACGTGACGGTTCAACTCGGTGCCTTCCATGATCTGGGCGCGGCCGCCGCGCACGATGAACTTGCCGCCAAGGCCCTGGAGGATCGGCGTGTCGCGCTCGACATACTCCTTGTAGGCGTCGGGGTCGTTCACGGTGATATGGCCGATGATATAGCCCTTGGGCATGGTCGCACTCCTTCGGGGGAATGTGCCGCGGCCCCGGGAAGGGCCGCGGCGGTCGTCAGCTTACTTGGCGAGCCAGGCCTGGAACTTGGCGTCCAGGTCGTCGCGGTAGTCCGCCCACCAGGTGTAGTTGTTCACGAAGGTGTTCTTGGCGTTGTTCGGATCGGTCGGCATGTGCGGCGCCATGTCGATGCCGAGGGTGGCATGCTTGCCGACCAGCGGTGCCGACGACGCACGGGCCGGGCCGTACGAGATGTACTTGGCCTGATCCGCCAGGCGCTGGGTGTCGGTGGCGAAGTAGAGGTAGTCCATCACGCGGGCCAGGCGGTCTTCGGGCAGGCCGGCGGGCACAACCCAGCCGTCGATGTCGAACATCTGCCAGTCCCAGGCCATGCCGACGGGCTGCTTCTGCTCTTCGATCATCGAGAACAGGCGGCCGTTGTAGGCCGAGCCCATGAAGATCTCGCCGTCGGCCAGCAGCTGGACGGGTTCGGCCGAGGCCGACCACCAGATCGTCTGCGCCTTGATGGTGTCGAGCTTGGCAAAGGCGCGGGCCTGGCCTTCGTCGGTTTCGAGGGTGTCATAGACGTCCTCGTAGGCCACGCCGTCGCAGAGCAGGGCCCATTCCATGTTGGCCACCGGCTGCTTGTTCAGCGCGCGCTTGCCCGGGTACTTTTGCAGGTCGAAGACGTCGCAGGCGCTGGTCGGCGGCTCGGTCCCCGCGGGCACCATGTCCTTGCGATAGCCGAAGGTGGTCGAGAAGACGATCTGCGGGATGAAGCAGTCGGAAACGCGCATGGCGCCGAAATCGGCGCTGGCCTTGGTCCCGTCAGGCGCATCGGCCAGCTGGGTGTCGGCGTCGATCTCCATCGCCAGGCCTTCGTCGCAAAGACGGATGGCGTCGGCGGCTTCCACGTCGACCAGATCCCAGGTCAGGTTGTTGGCTTCCTTCATGGCGCGCAGCTTGGCCACGGCCTCGGGCGAGCTTTCGTCGTTGATGATCTTGATGCCCGTCTTTTCCATGTAGGGCGCGTGGTAGGCGTTCTGCTGCGAGGCGGAATAGGCGCCGCCCCAGCTGACGATCGTCATCTCGTTGGCCATGTCGGCGGCGAAGGCCGCACCGGCGACCGAGACCGCCGCCGTGGTGGCCAGAAGGAACTTGGTGGTTTTCATAAACTAGGTCTCCCAGACTTTGCCCGTGTTACGCGGTTGGCCGGAGGCGGAGAGACGGGCATCGCTCCGCGTCCTCGTGGTTCATCGGGCCGGAGTGACGGCCCGATCGGTGGTGCTACGCGGCATCGAGCGCGCGGCAATCTTCTGGCAGCCAGCCGATTTCGATCTGGGTGCCGGGTTGCAGCCGCACCTGGTCGGGCGCGTTGCGGGTCTTGATGATGAAGTCCTCGTTTCCGGCGACCTTGAGCCGGGTGCGGAAGATGTCGCCCATGTAGATGAACTCCATCACCTCGGCTTGCAGCGTATGGGCGCCGGGGCGCAGGCGGTCCTTGTTGAACTCCACCCGTTCGGGGCGGATCGACACCAGCGTGCGCTCGCCCGGCTTCGAGACGTTGACCGGCTTGGCGTCGATCAGCCCGCCGCCGTCGAGCTGCACCAGCGCGGTGCCGTCCTTGATCTCTTTCACCACGCCCTGCAGCGTGTTGTTCTCGCCGATGAACTGCGCGACGAAGCTGTTCTCGGGCTCCTCGTACAGCTTGTCGGGCGGGGCCAGCTGCTGGATGCGCCCGTCGTTGAAGACGGCGACGCGGTCGGACATGGTCAGCGCCTCGGTCTGGTCGTGGGTGACGTAGACCACGGTGATGCCGAGGTTGTCGGCGATGCGCTTGATCTCGAACTGCATATGTTCGCGCAGCTGCTTGTCGAGCGCGCCAAGCGGTTCGTCCATCAGCACCAGCTCGGCCTCGAAGACCAGCGCGCGGGCAAGCGCGATGCGCTGCTGCTGGCCACCCGACAGCTGCGAGGGGCGGCGGCCGCCAAAGGGGCCCATCTGCACCATGTCGAGCGCGCGCTTGACCTTCTGCTCGCGCTCGGGCTTCGCCATCTTGCGCACTTCCAGCGGGAACGACAGGTTCTCGGCCACTGTCATGTGCGGAAACAGGGCGTAGTTTTGAAACACCATGCCGATGCCGCGCTT
>JAGRMS010000082.1:0-13911 GCA_020441135.1 Pseudooceanicola sp. | reverse complement strand
GCATCATCAGGCAGGTGGTCTTGCCAGAGCCGGAAGGGCCGAGCATCGTCAGAAACTCTCCCTTGGGCAGCGAGAGGTTCAGATCCTTCACGACGAGCGTTTCGCCGTCATAGCTTTTTTGTACGCGTTCGAATTCGACGAACGCGCCGGAGTTCCGGGTTCCGGCCAAGTCGTTTCCCCCTGATGTGTCCGGCAGGTTATCCTGCGCTTTGTATTCGGCGATGTAACCACACCAAAAGGCATGGTTGCAACCGGGTTGATGGTCGCAGGCATCCTGCAACGGAGGAAGGGCGCGAAATCGGGCAGATGCGGCGCTTGCCCGAAAGGAAGCGGCAAAGAGGTGGTTCCAGAGCGATTGGAAGTGGCTATGGTGTCACAAAACCGACCAGATGGGAGAGACCGACGTGGCCGCGACTGACCTGCCTTTTACCCGGGACGAATACGAGGCGCGGCTTGCGAAGGTGCGCGCGGCGATGGAGAAGGCCGAGCTGAAGGCGCTGTTCATCACCGACCCGTCGAACCAGGCCTGGCTGACGGGCTACGACGGCTGGTCCTTCTACGTCCACCAGGGCGTGATCGTGACGATGCACGGCGAGCCGGTCTGGTGGGGCCGGCGGATGGACACCTTCGGCGCGCTGCGGACGGTCTGGATGCAGCCGGAAAACATCCGGGGTTACGACGACAGCTATGTGCAGTCCAAGACCAGCCACCCGATGCAGGATCTGGGGCGGATCCTGGTGGACGTGGGCGCCTCCGACGGACGGATCGGCGTCGAGATGGACAACTACTATTTCTCGGCGCGGGCGATGCACACGCTGCACGCCTCGATGCCCAAGGTGCAATGGGTCGATGCGACCGGGGCGGTGAACCGCGAGCGCGCGGTGAAGTCGGCGGCCGAGATCGGTTTCATGCGCAAGGCGGCGGCGATTTCCGAGAAGATGATCGACGGGCTGCTGGAGCGGGTGGAGCCCGGCGTGCCGAAGAACGAGGTGGTGGCGGAGCTGTATCGCGACGCGATCCGGGGCGTGGAGGGGGCCTGGGGCGATTACCCGGCGATCGTGCCGATGCTGCCCTCGGGGATCGACGCGACCGCGCCGCACCTGACCTGGGACGGGCGGCCCTTCAAGACGGGCGAGGCGACCTTCTTCGAGATCTCGGGCTGCTACCGGCGCTACCACGCGCCGTTCTGCCGGACGCTGTTCCTCGGCACGCCGCCCGACGACATGCTGCGCGCCGAGGCGGCGTTGCAGGAGGGGCTGGAGGCCGGCATCGACGCCGCGCGGGCGGGCAACCGGGCCTGCGACGTCGCGAATGCGCTTTACGGGGCGCTGAAGAAGGCCGGGATCACCAAGGACGGGCGCTGCGGCTATGCCATCGGGCTCAGCTATCCGCCGGACTGGGGCGAGCGGACCATCTCGCTGCGCGAGAACGACGAGACGGTGCTCGAGGCGGGAATGACCTTCCACTTCATGCCGGGGCTCTGGCAGGAAAACTGGGGGCTTGAGATCACAGAACCGATCCTGATCCGCGAAAGCGGCCCGGCCGAGACCTTCTGCAACCGGCCGCGAAAGCTGTTCGTCAAGCCATGACGGGGGGTGTATCGAAGCCCCCCACCCCCATCCCCTCCCCACGAGGGGGAGGGGAGCCGCATTGTCCTCAGGCGAATCGCGCTGGATGGCGCGCTTCCCCTCCCCCTCGTGGGGAGGGGTCAGGGGAGGGGGGCACCCGCTTGGAGGGGCGCACCCGCGTGAAGGGGGGCACCCGCGTGGAGGCGGGCACCCGATGAATGCGCGGCTGACCGAGACGGTCGCGCTGCTCGACCGGCTGATCGCCTTTCCGACCATCTCGTCGGACAGCAACCTCGCCATGATCGCCGAACTGGCGGCGCGCCTGACCGATGTCGGCGCCCGGGTCGAGCTGTTCACCGACGACACCGGGGCCAAGGCGAACCTCTTTGCCACGCTGGGGCCCGAGGGCGACGGCGGGCTGATCCTGTCGGGGCACACGGACGTGGTGCCGGTGGCGGAACAGGACTGGAGCAGCGATCCCTTCGTGATGCGCGAGGAGGCGGGGCGGCTCTACGGCCGGGGCACCTGCGACATGAAGGGTTTCATCGCCGCCGCCGTGGTGATGGCGCGGGACTATGCCGCGCTGGACCTGAAACGCCCGCTGCATTTCGCCTTTACCCATGACGAGGAGGTCGGCTGCCTCGGCGCACGGGCGCTGGTGCCGGAACTGGAGAAACGCGGGCTGCGCCCCTCGATGGCGATCATCGGCGAGCCGACCCTGATGGGGGTGATCGAGGGCCACAAGGGCTGCTGCGAATACACCGTGCGGTTCTCCGGGCTGGAGGGGCACGGCTCGGCCCCCGACCGCGGGGTCAACGCGGTGGAATACGCCGCGCGCTACATCACGCGGCTGATGGAACTGCGTGCCGACCTGATGCTGCGCGCGCCCGAGGACAGCCGGTTCCAGCCGCCCTGGAGCACGATCAACATCGGCTCGCTGCGGGGCGGCGTCGCGCATAACGTCATCGCCGGCAAGGCCGAACTGGAGTGGGAGACGCGGCCCGTGCAGAAGGGCGACCTGGCCTTCGTCAGGGACGCGGTGACAGCCTATGTCGAGGAACACCTGTTGCCCGCCATGCGCGCCATACATCCCGAGGCAAGCATCGAGACCGAGGTGATCGGCGAGGTCGCCGGGCTGGACGTGCTGCCCGAGAACGCGGCGCGCGACCTGGTCGCCGGGCTGGTTGGCGCGAACGGGGCGGACGTGGTGCCCTTCGGCACCGAGGCGGGGTTGTTCCAGGAGATGGGGATGTCGGTCGTCGTCTGCGGCCCCGGTTCCATCGAGCAGGCGCACAAGCCCGACGAATTCGTGGCGGTGGACCAGCTCGGCGCCTGTCTCGCCATGCTGGACAAGCTCGGGGCGCAGCTGGCGCGGGCCTGAACGGGGGATTTGCCGGGGCCTGCCGGATGCCCTAGTCTGAAAGTTGGAGACCGCCCGTCAAGGCGGCAAGGGGAGGATGACATGAACGGCACGATGATGGATCAGCCGCTGACGATCAGTTCGCTGATTGCCCACGCGGCGCGGTATCACGGGGCGACCGAGATCGTCTCGGTCGAATCGAACGGCGAGACCGAGATCACCAACTGGCGGACGGTCGAGGGCAACGCGCGGCGGCTGGCCTCGGCGCTGGAACGCCTGGGCGTGCAGAAGGGCGAGCGCTGCGCGACCATCGCCTGGAACAACCGGCGGCACCTCGAGATCTATTTCGGCGTGGCCGGGGCGGGCATGGTCTGCCACACGATCAACCCGCGCCTGTTCCCCGAACAGCTGGTCTACATCATCAACCACGCGCAGGACCAGGTGCTGTTCCTCGACCGCATGTTCATCCCCGCGGCGGCCAAGCTGCGCCCGCACCTGAAATCGGTGAAGCACTTCGTCTACATGGGCGGCCGCGACGAAGAGGTCGCGGGCCAGCTGGAAGGCGTGCTGTTCTACGACGAGCTGCTGGCGGCGGCGGATGGCGAATACGCCTGGCCGGACCTCGACGAGCGGATGCCGTCGAGCCTCTGCTATACCTCGGGCACCACGGGCAATCCGAAGGGCGTGCAGTACACCCACCGCTCCACCGTTCTGCACTCCATCGGCGGCAACCAGCCGGACGGGCTGGCGATGTCGGCCAAGGACACCGCGCTGGCGGTGGTGCCGATGTTCCACGCCAACGCCTGGGGCACGCCCTACATCGCCGCCGGCGTGGGCTGCAAGTTCGTGCTGCCGGGGCCGAAGCTGGACGGCGAGAGCCTGGTGAAGCTGATCGACACCCACAGGGTGACGCTGGCGCTGGGCGTGCCGACGATCTGGATGATGCTGCTCGGCGCGCTGGAGAAGACCGGCAGCAAGGCGGAAAGCCTGAAGCGCACCGTGGTGGGCGGCTCGGCCCTGCCGACCTCGATGATCCCGAAGTTCCGCGATCTTTACGGGGTCGAGCTGATCCACGCCTGGGGGATGACCGAGACAAGCCCGCTGGGCACGCTGAACCAGCTGCTGCAGAAGCACGACGGCCTCAGCGACGCGCAGAAGGGCAAGCTGCGCGAGGGGCAGGGGCGGCCGCCCTACGGGGTCGAGCTGCGGCTGGTCGACGACGAGGGCAAACGCCTGCCCGAGGACGGCACGACGCAGGGCAACCTGCAAATCCGCGGCCACTGGATCGTCGAGAGCTACTTTGCCGCAGGAAAGAGCGCGCTGACGGCGGACGGCTGGTTCGACACGGGCGATGTGGCGACCATCGACGGCGACGGCTACATGATCATCCGCGACCGGTCCAAGGACATCATCAAGTCGGGCGGCGAGTGGATCTCGACCGTCGAGCTGGAAGACATCGCCATCTCGCACCCGAAGATCGCCAATGCGGCGGCGATCGCGGCGCGGCACCCGAAGTGGGACGAGCGGCCCGTGGTGGTGGCGGTCAGGGCGCCGGGGCAGGACTGCACGCGCGAGGACGTGCTGGCGCATTACGAGGGCAAGATCGCCAGCTGGCAGGTGCCCGACGAGGTGATCTTCGTCGACGAGCTGCCGCTGGGCGCGACCGGCAAGGTGCTGAAGAACAAGCTGCGCGAGCAGTTCGGCGAGGTGCTGCTGAAAGACTGAAAACGCTAACCGTTAGGCCGTTCTTAACCCGCCCTCTGCTATCCCGTTCCCCGGGTGAGAAGAAGGTGGTGAGATGGCATCCTCGGGTGAGGGCGCTCCGGTCATCATCAAACGGAAGAAGGTCGTGGGCGGCGGTGGCCACCACGGCGGTGCATGGAAGGTCGCCTATGCGGACTTCGTGACGGCCATGATGGCCTTCTTCCTGTTGATGTGGCTGCTGAACGCAACGACAGAGAAACAGCGCAAAGGCCTGGCGGATTACTTCTCGCCGACGATCCCGATCCACCGGGTGTCGAGCGGCAGCGAGAACCCCTTTGGCGGCGACAGCGTCTATTCCGAGGATCAGCTGATGCGCGACGGGCGCGGCGGCAGCGACCGCACGACCTCGGACAGCCGCAACTCGCGCGGGGATACCGGCCTGGCCGAGGCGGCGCAGGACGCCGAGACCGAGGCGATGAAGACCATCGAGGAAGAACTGAACGGTCGCGGCGGCGAAAGCATGGTCACGGAAGAGGCGCTGAAGCACATCGTCACCCGCGTGACCGACGAGGGGCTGATCATCGAGCTGTTCGCGACAGAAGAGGCCGCGCTGTTCGAGGACGGCACCGACGAGCCGACCCTTCTGATGCGCGAGCTGACGGGCATGATCGCGCGGGTGACGGGGAAGGTGAAGAACGGCTTTGCCATCGACGGGCATGTGCGGGCGAACCCGGTGGTGCGGGCGGCAAATCCGGTCTGGGAACTGTCGGCGGCGCAGGCTTCGCGCACGCGGCGGCTGATCGAGGCGGCGGGTACGGCCCCGCAGCGGATGATGCGTGTGACCGGCCACGCCGACCGGCAGGCGGCGGACGTCGACCGGATGGCGTTTCGCAACGACCGGATCGAGATCACCCTGCTGCGCAGCGACAAGGAGCGGAAGTAGCCCGGATTTTATCTGTTAGCCCGGCATTAAGCCGCGCCGGGCTAGCAGTCGTCATGAACCCCTGATGCTGCAGAAAGGCGTGTCATGACGATTTCCTCCTCGCTGAATGCCGGTGTTTCCGGCCTGTCGTCCCAGGCCAGCAAGCTGGCCACGATCTCGGACAATATCGCGAACTCGGGCACCTACGGATACAAGCGGGTGCGCACCGATTTCCAGTCGATGGTGATCGACACGCCCGGCGGGACGTATTCCGCAGGCGGGGTGCGGGCGGTGACGACGCGGCTGGTCAACGAAAGCGGCTCGCTGGTCACAACGTCGAACGCGACCGACCTGGCGATCCGCGGTCGGGGCTTCCTGCCGGTGGCCAGCCAGCGCGACGTGCGCGACGGCAACGGCGCGCCGACCATGATGCTGACCACGACCGGATCGTTCAAGCCCGATGCCGACGGTATCCTGACGACCGAATCCGGCCTGGTCCTGATGGCCCTGCCGGCGCAGGAGGACGGCACCGTGCCGGCCTTCCCGCGCGACACGCCCGCGGCGCTGGAACCGGTGCAGATCAATTTCAACGAGTTCATCGGTTCTCCGACGACCGAGGTGACACTGGCGGTGAATCTGCCTGCCACGGCGACCGAGGCGGGCAGCGCGGGCGATATCGAAGAGTTCTCGATCGAATACCAGGACAACCTCGGCAAGTCGCAGACCATGCTGCTGACCTTCACGCCGACCGTTCCCGCCGTGGGCGAATCGAACGAATGGACGCTGGTCATCACCGACAATGCCTCGGGCGGGGCGGTGATCGGGGAATACACCCTCACCTTCGACGACAGCCGCGCGGACGGCGGCCTGCTCGCTTCCGTCGCGACCGTGTCCGGCGGTGCCTATGACCCGGTTGCGGGCACCTTCATCGTCAATGTCGCGGACGGCCCGATCGAGCTGACCATCGGAACCCCGACCGATCCCGACGGCTTCAGCCAGCTGGGCGACAAGTTCGCCCCGGTTCTGATCGAGAAGGACGGGCTGCCGGTCTCGAATGTCACCGGGGTCGAAATCGACGCCAACGGCTTTGTCCATGCGATCTATGCCAGCGGGGCAACCCGGATCGTCTACAAGGTGCCGCTGGTCGACCTGCCGAACCCGAACGGCATGATCGCGCTGGACCAGCAGACCTACATCCCCTCCAGCGAAAGCGGCAACTACTTCCTCTGGGACGCCGGCGAAGGCCCCACGGGCGAGATCGTCGCCTTTGCCCGCGAGGAATCGACCACCGACGTGGCCACCGAGCTGACCGCGATGATCCAGACGCAGCGCGCCTATTCGTCCAACGCCAAGGTGATCCAGACCGTGGACGAGATGNNGGAAACCACCAACATCAAACGCTGACCCTGACCGGAGGCACGCGCCATGAACCTGAGCACCGCCCTCAACTCCGCGCTGAGCGGGCTTGTCGCCAACGGGCGCGCCTCCAGCAACGTGTCCGACAACCTCGCCAACGCGCTGACGCCGGGCTACGCGCGGCGCTCGCTCGAGCTCGCCTCGCGCGGAGAGCCGGGCCTGGGCGTGCGGGTCGTCGGCGTGGTGCGCAATGTCGATCCGGCGGTGCTGTCCAGCCGCCGGGCCGCCGATGCCGATGCGGCGCGCGCGCAGGTGCGCGCCGACTTCTACAACCGGGTGACGGCGGTCACGGGCATCCCGTCGGACCCGGATTCGATCTCGGCCCGGATGTCGGCCTTCGAGAATGGGCTGATCGCCGCCGCCAGCAACCCCGATTCGGCGCAGCGGCTGGATGAATCGGTGCTGCGGGCCAAGGATCTGGCCGACCTGCTCAACACCGCGACCGACGCCGTGCAGGCCCGCCGCACCCACGCCGACAGCGAGATCGGCAACCTGGTGGACGAGCTCAACCTCGCGCTGAAGGACATCGAGGCGCTGAACGAGAAGATCACCGCGGTGCAGGCCGGCGGCCGCTCGTCCGCCTCGCTGGAGGATCAGCGGCAGACCCTGGTGGACCGCATCAACCAGGTCGTGCCGGTGCGCGTGATCCCCCGCGACCACGGCCAGATCGCCCTCTTCGCCACCGGCGGGGCCATCCTGCTGGACGGCAGCGCTGGCGAGATCGGATTCACCCGCACGAACACCATCGTCGCCGAAATGCGGGTCGAGAGCGGCGCCCTGTCGGGGCTGACCCTGAACGGCAACCCGATCTCGACCGACAGCAACCGCTCCGGCCTGCGCGGCGGTGAGCTGCTGGCGCAGTTCGAGGTGCGCGACGAACTGGGCGTGGCGGTGCAGGCCGACCTCGACGCCATCGCGCGCGACCTGATCGAACGGTTCGAGGCGCCGGGGCTGGATGCAACCCTGGCCCCCGGCGATCCGGGCCTGTTCACCGACGACGGCGATGCCATCGACCTCTCGCTCGAGGCCGGGCTGGCGGGGCGGATCGCGGTGAATTCGGTGGTGGACCCGGACGCGGGCGGCGAGCCCTGGCGCATCCGCGACGGGCTTGGCGCGGCGGTGCCGGGCCCGCCGGGCGATGCGCGCTTCCTCCAGGCCCTGACCGGCGCGCTGACCGATACGCGGGTGCTGGGGTCAGGTTCTTTCGGCACCGGGCAGATGAGCGCGTCGGACGTCGGCACCGCCTTCCTCTCAGGCATCGCGGTGGCCACCAGCAACGCCGAACAGCGGCTGACCTTCGCCACCACCACGCAGACGGAAATGCAACATATCGAACTGACCCAGGGCGTCGATACCGACGCCGAACTGGCCCATCTGATGCTGATTGAACAGGCCTATGGCGCCAACGCGCGCATGATCCAGGCGGTCAGCGAGATGATGGACGCGCTGCTGAGGATCTGACCCATGAACCTGACGTCTATCGGCGACCTTGCCTCGAGCCTGATGATGCGCACGCGCAGTACCGCGCTGAAAGAGGTCATCGCCACGCTGACCGACGAGCTGGCCTCGGGGCAGGTGGCCGACATCACCACGCGGCTGGGCGGCGACTTCGCCTATCTCGCCGACATCGACCGCAATCTCGCGCGGCTCGACGGTTACGCGGTCGCCACAACCGAGGCGGCGCTGTTCACCGAGGCGGCGCAGGTCAACCTCGACCGCGTGCAAAGCCTCACCGTCAAGCTCAGCGAGGATCTGCTGGCGACCACGCCGACGCATATCGGCTCGACCCGGGTACACAATGCCGACCGGGCGCGCACCGATCTCGATTCGATCCTCGGCGCGCTGAACGGGACCGTGGCGGGGCGCACCATCTTCGGCGGCATCCAGACCGACCGCGCGCCGCTCGGCACTACCGACGACCTGCTGGCCGGCCTGTCGGCGGCGGTGGCCGGGCTCACCGACCCGGGTGACATCCGCACCGCGGCGCAGGCCTGGTTCGACGATCCGGCGGGGTTCAAGGCGGCGATGTACGCGGGGTCGGACACGCCGCTGGCGCCGATCCGCATCGCCTCGGGCCAGCAGGTCGAGATGACGCTGCGCGCCGACGATGCGGCCTTTCGCGACGTGCTGATGAATGTCGCGCTGGTGGCCGTCAGCACCGATGCGGGCCTGGCGCTGGACGGCGATACGCAGAACGCGCTGATGGTCGGCTCCGGCCAGGCGCTGCTGGGGCTTCAGGAAGACGTGACGGCGCATCGCGCCGACCTCGGCTTCGCCCAGGCGCGGATCGAGGAAAACGCCGCCCGCAACGAGGCCGCCCGCAGCAGCCTGGACCTCGCCCGGCGCCAGATGCTGAACGCCGACCCCTTCGACACCGCGATCCGGCTGGAGGAAACCCAGTTCCAGCTCGAGTCGCTTTACGCCGCCACGGCGCGCACCGCGCGGCTTTCGCTGATGAACTACCTCTGATGCGGCTGCTTGCAAAACTCCTGGCCGTCGCCCTGTTCGCCACGTCCGTTGCGGCCGGTCCGGTCCGCCTGAAGGATCTGGTGGAATTCGACGGGGTGCGCGGCAACGATCTGGTCGGCTACGGTCTGGTGGTCGGGCTGAACGGCACCGGCGACGGGCTGCGCAACGCCCCCTTCACCGAAGAGATCATGGCCAACGTGCTGGAGCGGCTGGGTGTCAACGTGAACGGCGAACAGTTCCGGCCCAAGAACGTCGCGGCGGTCATCGTGACGGCCACCCTGCCGCCTTTCGCGCGCACCGGCGGGCAGATCGACGTCACCGTATCGGCGATCGGCGACGCGGGCAGCCTCTTGGGCGGCACGCTGATCATGACGCCGCTGAATGCGGCCGACGGGATGATCTATGCCGTCGCGCAGGGCTCGATCATCGCGGGCGGCGCCGTGGCCCAGGGCGACGGGGCCAGCGTCACGCAGGGCGTTCCCACCGCCGGCATGATCCCCTCGGGCGCCCGGGTAGAGCGCGAGATCGAGTTCGAGCTCGGCTCGCTGCAAAGCCTGCGCCTGGCGCTGCGCGATCCCGATTTCACCACGGCGGGGCGGATCGAACAGGCGATCAACCGCGAATTCCACCGCTCGGTCGCGCTGATGCGGGACAGCGGCACGGTGGAGCTGAACGTCGCCGGAGTGCGCGCGCGGTCCACCGCCCACGCGATCCAGCGGATCGAGAACCTCCTGGTAGAACCGGAAAGGAAGGCGCGCGTGGTGGTCGATCACCGTTCGGGCACCATCGTGATGGGGGCGGACGTGCGGCTGTCGCGGGTGGCGGTATCGCAGGGGAACCTGACGCTGCGGATTTCCGAGGAACCTGTCGTGGTGCAGCCCAATCCCTTTGCCGAGGGGGAAACGGTCGTGGTGCCGCGCACGAACGCGGCACTCGAACAGGGCAGCGTCTCGCTGGCGGAAGTCCCGGAGGGGACATCCCTGTCCGAGGTCGTGGCCGGTCTCAACGCGCTGGGCGTCTCGCCGCGCGACATGATCGACATCCTGAAAAGCCTCAAGGCGGCGGGGGCGCTGCATGCCGACTTCATCGTCAGGTGAGCCGTCGGCCGGGCCGGTCGCGCGAATCCGAACGGAAGTGGCAAGGAAAGGCTCCGGCCGGGCCGGAGACCTTCCGGTCGCGTGGCAGACCCGGCGCATCGGGTCCGGCATTGGTCGGCCCGGGGGCGGTCCGGCGTCGGGCCAGGCCAGGGAGGCACGTCGGGTCCGGGCCGGTCTGGATGACAGCCTTGCCCGCCTTGCGCCGGGTGAGGCATGGGGCTGGCGGCCCAGATTCGACGGACGCCGCGGCTGGACAACGTGATCGCTGCTCGCAAGCTCGAACGCCGACCGCGATGACTGTCGGCGTGATCGCGGGGGACAGCAAGAGATTGGCACGCCGGGGAACGCGCTCGATGCCTGCCCCGACGCGCGCAATGGGCCGCTGTCGGCAGCGGCTGGCGTCACACGACCCCCGAAGCGGTTAACCGTGCCGCCGAGGATGCCTGCCAAGGCCGTCCCGGGGGATCAACGGCCAGGACAAGCCTCGCTAGGGCTGATAGCCCCGAACCAGGGCGGCGGCGACGAGGCTCCAGCCGTTGGCGACCACGAAGAAGGCGAGCTTGAATGGCAGCGAGACGATGGCGGGGGGCACCATCATCATGCCCATCGACATCAGGATGGCGGCGACCACCAGGTCGATGACGAGGAACGGCAGGAAGATCAGGAAGCCGATCTGGAAGGCGCGCGCGATTTCGGACAGCAGGAAACTCGGCACCAGCAGGGACAGCGGCGCCTCGGGCAGCGGGGCCAGGGCGGCGGTCTCGGGGCGCAGCTCGGCAAGGGCGCGGAAGGTGTCGGCGTCGAGCCGGGCCGCCATGAAGCCGCGGAACGGGACCAGCGCCTGTTCGGCGGCTGTCCACACGTCAATGCGTTCCGCGATCAGCGGCTCCATCCCGGCGGTCCAGGCGGCGCGAAAGACCGGCTCCATCACGAACCAGGTCAGGAAGAGCGAAAGCGTCACGATCAGCATGTTGGGCGGCGACTGCTGCAGCCCGATGGCCTGGCGCAGGATCGACAGCACCGTCACCACGAAGGGAAAGCAGGTGATCATGATCATCAACCCCGGCGCGATGCTGAGAACCGTGACCAGCAGGATCAGCTGGACCGACCGCGCCGCCAGCGAGCCGCCCTCGCCGAGCGAGAGCGTCAGATCCTGCGCCGCGGCGACCTGCGGCAGCATCAGCGAGACCAGGAGGGTCGCGAGCAGAGCTCCGCGCATCACAGGTCGTTCTGGAGACTGGCGATTTCGGTCAGCCTGACCGCCAGCTGCCCGGCGTTCTCTCCGTCCAGTTCCTCCAGCTGGCCGCGCGCGACCAGGCGGTCGCCGACGTAGAGCTCCACCGGATCCTCGACCCGCTTGTCGAGGATCAGCACGGCATTCTCGCCCAGGGCGACCAGGTCGCGGATCAGCGGGCGCGCCTTGCCGACGGAAACGGTGATCTCGATCGGCACCGAAACGAAGGGGTTGCCATGCGCGTCATCCATTGTTGGCCTCCTGAGCGGATTGGTAGAAGAAGGCGGCGACCGCCTCGCGGAAAGCCGCGATCAGGGCCGAGCAGTCGACTTCCCGCTCCTCGTCGCCGATGCGGACAAGGGCCTGGCCGCCGTCAAGCGAGGGATCCTCGACGATTTCCACCGGCAGGGACAGTTCGCTGGACAGCAGCTCTTCGACCGCCGCGGCGGTGCCTTTCGGAACGGCAAGCTGCACCGGATGGTCGAGGTGATCGTGCGCCATGGCCCGGATCTGCTCGAGGATATGGTCGCCGAAGGTTGCCGCCATGACCTCGGGCAGGAAGGTGGAGACAAGCGCGCGGAACACCGGCTCCATCGCCAGCGTCATCTGGTTGACCGCCTCGTGATAGGGAAAGGAAATGTCCTCGAGGCTGGCGGTCAGTGCGACCGAAACGCGCTTCATTTCAGCGGTTTGCGCCTTTGCGGCGTCCTCCCAGCCGGCGGAGTAGCCCTGCTCGAAGGCGCCGAGGCGGATGTCCTCGATTTCCTCCTCGGTGATCAGGCGGCTGTCGTCGGCCTCGGGATTCGCCGATCCGAAATCCTGGAGCAGATGCGATATCGTCATGTGGCAGGCTCGCTGCTTTCCTCGAGCCAGCCGCGCAGGATCTCGACGGTTTCAGTCTGCCGCTCGCCGATCATCGCGCGCAGCCGCTCCACCGGATCGGCGTTCTCACCGCCACCGGGCAGCCCCGCCGGGGTGCCGAAACCGGCGCCGGGCGCGCCCAGGGCGGGCAGGGGCGCGAACCCGCCGTCATCGATTTCGCCGTTCAGCGCCGGTGCCATGCCCATCGGCGGGATCTGCGGCAAGGGCGGCAGGGCGGGCAGCCCGGGTGGCGCAGGCGCAGGCGCTCCGGCCGGTCCGGCCAGAAGCGGGCGAACCACGAAAAGCCCGAGCACCAGCGCCACGGTGGCCAGGATCGTCATCTGGATCAGCGACATCGCGTCGATGTTCAGCCCGTCGATGAACGACCCCCCCGCAGCGGTCCCGGCCGGTTCCGACGTGGGCAGCTCCATCGACTTGATGGTGATCACATCGCCGCGGTCCTCCTGGAAACCGACCGCCGAGGCGACCAGTTCGCGCAGCGAGGCCAGTTCCTCGGGCGAGCGGTCGGCATAGACCGGCGCGCCGCTGGCGTCGGGCGTGACGATCCCGTTGACCAGGACCGCGACCGACAGCCGTTTGACCGCGCCGGGCGCGCGGGTGATCTCGCGCGAGGTTTCGGACACCTCGTAGTTGACCCGTTCGCGGGTTTCGCTGGCCTGTGCGCTCGACCCGCCGCCCTGGGCGCCGTTGCCATCGGGCAGGTTCGACGCCACTGTCACGTCTCCGCCGGCCTGGCCTTTCGAACTGTCCGAGCGTTCCTCGGTCTCGGTGCTGATCGCGACGCGGCTTTCGGGATCGAACCGGCGTTCGCGGATCGATTCGGTTTCGGTCACGGTGTCGACGCTGACCTCCACCACCGCGTTGCCGGGACCGACCCGCGCCTCGACCAGGTGCTGCACGCGGTCCCGCAGCAGCAGCGCGCGATCGTCGGCGGTGCCTGCGTCAGCGGGGTCGTCCTTGGGCCCGAGGAGCGTGCCATTCGCGTCGATGATGGCGACCTTGTCGACCGACAACCCGGCGACGGCCGAGGCGACGAGAAACCGCAGGGCATTCGCCTGGGCCGCGGTGATCGGGACACCCGCCGGAACGATGGAGACCGAGGCAGAGGGTTCGATCGTCCGCTGGAACGGGTTCGAGCCGGTGTTGGCGATATGCACACGCGCCTGGCTGACGAATGGACTGGCCAGGATCGTGCGCGCGAGCTCGCCCTCCTTCGCGCGCCAGTAGGCGGCGTCGAACATCTGCGAGGTGGTGCCGAA
>JAGRMS010000081.1 GCA_020441135.1 Pseudooceanicola sp. | reverse complement strand
GCCCAGACGATGCCCGAGGCATCGGAACCGGCGATGTGATAGGGCTGCTTGTGGCCGTCGAAGGGAGAGATCGGCTTGCCGAGCGCCGCCCAGACCCCGTTATAGTTGATGCCCGCCGCCATCACCAGGATCAGCACCTCGTTGCTGTCCAGCGTCGGTGTGTCCACCACCTCCTGCACCATCGCCGTATCCGGCTCGCCATGCCGCTCGCGCCGGATCGCCCAGGCGTACATCTGCTTGGGCACATAGCCGAGAGGCGGGATCTCTCCCATCTCGTAGAGATCCTTCTCGGGCGCTTCGTAGGGCGCGATGTCGGGATGCGTGTCCAAAGCCATCCGGCCTCTCCTTCCATGTTGTGCCGCGCCGCAGAATCATGCGGCGTTTTGGCTGGAATACGGCCTTCCACGCAACATTGCAATATTATGACGGGTCGTTCGTGAAATTTTATGACCCAGCAGCCGCAGAAAATTACTTTGCAGGCGCAGAAAGGGGCGTTTGCGCGCCGGGGCTCAGATGGCGGATCGAATTGGCGTAGAAGGCCAGCACCGGGCGCTCGGACTCGACGGCGCGGACCAGCCCGTTTTCCTCGACCACCAGCCGCCGCTCCAGTAACAGCCGCAGTCCGTACTCCGCCGCATAGTCATGGCTGCCGCGCGGGATATGAACATGCGCGTTGGGCAGGGCTTCGACCATGCGCGCGATGCCGTCGACGATTTCGCCGCGCGTCATTGGCCCCCGCTCCAGCAGCAACCGGCAGACCGCGGGCACCGGCAACACCGGCACAATTGCCCCGATCCGCGCCATCAGCTCCTCGGCCAGTGCCCCGGTCGCCTTCTCGCTGTCACGCGGTGCATAAGCGGCCAGCGACAGCGGTTGCCCGAAACTCACCGCCGCGTAGCCGAATCGGTGATACCCGCCCCGGATCCGCAGCCAGAGCTGTTTCAACGCCTGCCGCATGATCAGCCCCAGCCCGGTGTTGAAGCGGTGGCCGGGATTGGCAGCGGCGGCGATCAGGTTGCGGTCCTCCAGCACCCGGTCATAGTTCAACCCCACGGGGACAAACACCACGTCCCGCTTCCCCGGATCGAACCCGTCGAGGATATACTTCAATAGACCGAGCTTCGGCGTCATCAGCGCCCCCGTCCGCGACAGCCCGCCCTCGGGGAACATCGCCTGCGTCACGCCCGCCTCGGTTGCCAGCTGAACATAGCGCGCCAGCACCCGCCGGTAGAGCTCATTGCGCGACTTCCGCCGGATGAAATAGGCCCCCATCGCCCGGATCAGCCGCGACAGGGGCCAGACCTGCGCCCATTCCCCCACGGCATAGGACAAGGCCGAGCGTTCCGCGGCGAGATGCGTGACCAGAACGTAATCCATATTCGACCGGTGGTTCATCACGAAGATCACCGTCGCCTGGGGGTCGATCCCGCCCAACCCGTCCCCCGCGTAATGCCCCAGACGCACCCGGTAGAGCGCATTCGACAGGAACCGCGCCAGCCGGATCGCCACCCCGAAATAGGCCGAGGCGCTGAACGACGGCACGATCTCGCGCGCATAATCCCGCGCCAGCTCCGCCGCGACGTTCTCCGGCACGCCCTCCGCCTTCGCGTGATCCGCCACCGCTTGCATCACCTGCGGATCGTAGAACAGCCGCTGGATCATGTCGTACCGCCGCGCCAGCTTGAACGGCTGGATCGGCCGCTCCAGCCGCGTGTTCAGCCGCGCCACCACCCGCTCCAGCCGCCGCCGGAAGAACCAGCGCACCGAGGGAAACAGGAAATGCGAGGCGAAGGTGACCCCCGCGAACAGGAGGATCAGCACAAACAGCCAGAGCGGGACCTGCACCACCGAAGTCATGTCCGATCCTTGCAAGCCATTGCAGCGCCGTAAACCGTTATCGCTGAACCTTTCACCGCCGGGCCGCGCCCAAGGAATTGCCGCAGCGCAGCGAATTGACAATTGCCGATCATTACGGTTTAGAGGCCCCTAGCGCAACATTATTACCCGACGAGGCCGACATGACCCAGAAAGACAAGCCCTGGCTGATCCGCACCTATGCCGGCCATTCCACCGCCGCCGCCTCGAACGCGCTTTATCGCGGCAACCTCGCCAAGGGGCAGACCGGCCTTTCGGTCGCCTTCGACCTGCCAACCCAGACCGGCTATGACAGCGATCACGTCCTCGCCCGCGGCGAGGTCGGCAAGGTCGGCGTCCCCGTTTCCCACCTCGGCGACATGCGCACCCTGTTCCAGGACATTCCGCTTGAACAGATGAACACCTCGATGACGATCANNTCAACGCCACCGCCCCCTGGCTGCTTGCCCTCTATATCGCAGTGGCCGAGGAACAGGGCGCCGACATCGCGAAACTGCAGGGCACCGTCCAGAACGACATCATCAAGGAATACCTCAGCCGCGGCACCTATATCTGCCCGCC
>JAGRMS010000510.1 GCA_020441135.1 Pseudooceanicola sp. | reverse complement strand
AGGGTTGGGCCAACGTGCCTCCGGGGGCGCGGACGTCGCTCTATGAGAACCCGAACTACAAGGACGTGCCGTTCGCGAAGATGACGCTGGACTCGATCAATTCGGCCGATCCGCTGAAGCCGTCGGT
The DNA here is from genome assembly GCA_020441135.1 of Pseudooceanicola sp. Classification (GTDB taxonomy): domain Bacteria; phylum Pseudomonadota; class Alphaproteobacteria; order Rhodobacterales; family Rhodobacteraceae; genus Seohaeicola_A. Next base: position 1,766 of record JAGRMS010000510.1, on the reverse strand, counting down.
CGATCCGGTTCCTTACGTCGGCGTGCAGTTCGTGGCGATCCCCGAGTTCGCGGGCATTGCAACCGAGGTCGGGCAGGAGTTCTCGGCCGCGCTGGCGGGTCAGCAGACCGCCGATGAAGCCCTTGAGAAGGCGCAGGCGCTGACCAAGGACGCGATGGAAGCGGCGGGATACTGATCCCCGCCTGTCGGGGGGCGGCCTTCGCGTCGCCCCCTCTCTCCCTGCCTGCCATTCTAGGGAGCGCCCGATGGCCACCCGACATTCCCGCACCGCCGCCCGCGTGATGATGGCGCCTGCCGTCGTCCTGCTGCTGGGCTGGATGCTGGTGCCGCTGATCATGACGCTCTGGTTCTCGTTCCGGCAGTATCTGCCGATGCGGGGCGGCGACCTGGGCTTCGTGGGGTTCGAGAATTACGTCCGCTTCGTCACCTCGTCAGCGTTCTGGCCGTCCGTCCTGGCGACGCTGATCATCGTCGCGGGGGTGCTGGTGATCACGGTCTGCCTCGGGGTGCTGCTGGCGATCCTGCTGGACCAGCCGATGTGGGGGCAGGGGATCGTGCGGATCCTGGTGATCGCGCCGTTCTTCGTGATGCCGACGGTGTCGGCGCTGGTGTGGAAGAACATGCTGATGGACCCGGTGAACGGGCTGTTCGCGCACCTGTGGAAATTCTTCGGGGCCGAGCCGGTGCAGTGGTTGAGCCAGGCCTCGCTGCCGTCGATCATCCTGATCGTGTCCTGGCAGTGGCTGCCCTTCGCCACGCTGATCCTGCTGACCGCGATCCAGTCGCTGGACAGTGAGCAGATCGAGGCGGCGGAGATGGACGGGGCGCCGCACCTGAAACGCTTCTGGTATATCGTGCTGCCGCACCTGGGCCGCGCGATCACCATCGTGATCCTGATCCAGACCATCTTCCTGCTGTCGGTTTTCGCCGAGATATTCGTGACCACCCAAGGCAGCTTCGGCACCCGCACGCTGACCTACCTGATCTTCCAGCGGGTGCTGGAAAGCCAGAACGTCGGCCTCGGGTCTGCCGGAGGGGTCTATGCCATCATCCTTGCCAATATCGTTGCGATCTTCCTGATGCGCATCGTCGGCAAGAACCTCGACGCCTGAGGAGGGTTCCATGGCCCGCGCCGTCACGCCGCAACGCAAGGTCGTCAACACCGTCTTCGCCTGGGCGATCGGGCTGCTGATCTTCTTCCCGATCCTCTGGACCATCCTCACCAGCTTCAAGACCGAGGCCGACGCCATCGCCTCGCCCCCCGTCTTCCTGTTCTTCGACTGGACGCTGGAGAATTACGCGGTGGTGCAGGAGCGGTCGAACTACATGCGCTTCCTTTGGAATTCCGTCATCATCGCGGGCGGTTCCACCCTGTTCGGCATCATCATCGCCGTGCCCGCCGCCTGGTCGATGGCCTTTGTCCCGTCGGCGCGGACCAAGGACATCCTGATGTGGNNGGATGCTGTCGACCAAGATGCTGCCCGCGGTGGGCGTGCTGTACCCGATCTACCTGCTCTTCATCAAGATGGGCCTGCTGGATACGCGGATCGGGCTGGTGGTCGTGCTGATGCTGATCAACCTGCCGATCATCGTCTGGATGCTGTACACCTACTTCAAGGAAATCCCGGGCGAGATCCTCGAAGCCGCGCGGATGGACGGAGCATCCCTGCGCGAGGAAATCCTCTATGTGCTGACGCCGATGGCGGTGCCGGGGATTGCCTCGACCATCCTGCTGAACGTGATCCTGGCCTGGAACGAGGCGTTCT
>JAGRMS010000509.1 GCA_020441135.1 Pseudooceanicola sp. | reverse complement strand
GTTCATCAGCGCCACCATTTCGTCGCTGGTGTTGGCGGTCTTGACGTTCACCTTGCAGCCGGTGGCTTCCTCGAACTTCGTCACCCAGTCGAAGGCCTTGTCGGTCTCGCCCCGCTCGATGTAGCCGGCCCAGGCGACGATGTTCACCTGCCCCTCGCCCGCGCCCAGGGCGGCGACCTGGGCAAAGGCGGGCTGCACCGCCAGCAGACCGGCGGCCGCCAGCGCGGTGCAGGATTTCAGCGTGGATCTCATGGCAATCTCCCTATGCATGAAAATACCGGCCCTTCGGCCTTGTCATTGGGGCGAAGTCTGCGCGCGGGCGGCAGGTTTCACAAATTCTATTGTCAGAAGAATGATATCGGATTTTCCGAAATCACGCGGAACGCCCAAAATAAAGGGCGCCTCGCGGCGCCCTTCGAATACTGAAACGGCATGGCACTAAGGCTTGGTCATCGAAAGCCCTGGCCCCGAAGACCCTCTGGTGTTGCAACCTGCCGAACGCCGCGCGCCGACAGGCGTGACGCGGGGCGTCCGCAGGGTGAAAAGAGTCAGGGGGCCGCATTGCAACCAACTGTAAACAGGCGTTTTTATACCGCCCTGCCAGTCAGGATGCCGGTTCGGAACGCCCGGTCAACAGGCGCGTTAACCATTTTTCAGGCCGAAAATCGGAACGCATTGCCGCAGCGTAACCTGACGCCGCGATACCTTTGCCGGACTGTCTGGAAGCAGCGGGATTCGAGCGCGAATTTTTCGCTGTGAAAAGTCGCTTCGGCGACGATGTTTCAACCCTGGAGAGAGCGCGGCGACAATCGCTTGTCCCAGGGCTGCAATGCGCCGAATCGCGGCGCTCAGGCTTCCCTTGCCCAGGGCTTTTCCATCGCCCTCTCGACCGGCGCCTCGTCGAGGTAGGACCGGATCAGCCGGTCGATCGCGCGCCGCGCCAGCTTGCCGTGTTCGCGCGAATAGCCGAGGCTGGCGACAAAGCTCCAATGCGCGTGCATCGCCGAGACGAAGAGGAACGACAGCTCTTCGCAGGCCGCCATGTCCAGCTGCGGATGGGCAATCGCCAGCTCGTGAACGACGACGTGGCCCAGGGTGCGGTACTGGTCGCACATCCGGCCCCGCAGCTTTGGATTGCCGACCGACCAGGCGATCAACGTGTCATAGGCTTCGAGGTTGCCGGGCATCGGGTGGCCTTCGGCGAGGTCGAAGAAGAAGTCGAGGAAGAAGTCCAGCCGCCCGACCTTGCCGACCTGCGGGATGCCCGCCAGCAGGATATCGCGATAGGTGGCGGCGAGATGGTCGCAGAGGTCGACGATCAGCGAGTCGAGATCGGCGTAGTAGTAGCGCACGAGCTGGCGGGACAGCCCTGCCTCGCCCGCGACATTCTCGAACGACAGCGCCTGCACGCCCCGCGTGCTGACCAGCCGCGCGGCGGCGGTCAGGATCTGCGCCTTGCGGTCCGGGCCTTGGTCGGTCATCCGTTCGGTTCCCCCCGGGCGACAGTCAAGCCGACCCGCGTCGTTGAATCAAGCCGGACCGCGCCGGCCATTCCTGCCGGGATGCGGCGCGGACGGGAGGGGTGACATCACCGCCCCTTCTGCGCCGAATGGCTTTGCGCGATGGCGATGAAATCCCGCGCGGCGGGGCCGAGGGGCGAGCCCTTGCGCCAGGCCATGCCCACCCGCACCACCGGCAGGGCGCCCGACACGTCCCGTTGCTCGATCCGGTCGCCCTCCAGCGACCAGGGCCGGTAGACGAGGTCCGGCAGGAGTGTCACCCCGGCCCCCGTCGCCACCAGGCTGCGCACCGCCTCCACCGACCGGGTCCGGAAGGCGACGCGCGGCTTGCGCCCCAAGGCCGCCAGCAGCGTGGTGGCCGCGCCGCCCATCTCGTCGATGTCGAGCATGATCAGCGCCTCGTCGGCCAGGTCGTCCACCCGGATGCTGTCCTGCGCCCCCAGGCGATGCCCCATCGGCAGCCACAGCCGGTAGGGCGAGACGTCGAGGATCTCGACCTGCAAGGCGAGCTTGTCCTGAAGGTTCGACAGGACCATCACGGCGACGTCCAGCTCGCCCCCGATCAGCAGGTGTTCCAGGTATTCGCCGTTGTCCTCGATAGCCGAGACCTCGACCTGCGGGTTGGCCCGGCGGTAGCGCGCCAGCAGGTCGCTCATGACGTAGCCCGCCATCAGCGAGGTGACGCCCAGGTGCAGGTGGCCGGTGATCTCTTCGTCGCGCTCGGCCATCGCCCGCCGCGCGCCCGAGACCTCGGCCAGGATCGACGTGGCATGGCGCAGGAACTGGTGGCCCTTGTGGGTCATGTGCAGCCCGCGCGCGTGGCGTTCGAACAGGCGAAGGCCCAGGTCGTCCTCCAGCGCCTTCACCGCCTCGGTGACGGCGGATTGCGAGATCGCCAGCGCCTGCGCCGCGCCGCTGACGGTGCCATGCTCGCAGACCGCGACGAAATACTGGAGTTGGCGGATCGAGAAGGCCATGCGCGCGAGCCTAGTGCAGTCCCGGCGCAAGGGAAACGGGGCGCGCTCAGTTGAGCAGGAACAGGGCGGCGTTCAGGAGGCTCGCAAAGGCGACCCAGGCGGCGTAGGGGGTGAAGAGCCAGGCGGAGGGCCGGTCGATCCCGCGCGCCCGGGCGATGAAGGCGAGGATGCCGGCGAGCAGGGCCAGGATCACGACAAGGCCGAGGTCGAGCCGGTGCAGCCCGAAGACGATGGGCGACCAGAGGAAGTTCAGCACCAGTTGCAGCACCCAGAGCCGCATGGCGCGCGACCGGGGGGCAAGGCGCAGGATGCGCCAGCCGGCGATCGCGATGCAGATGTAGAGCACCGTCCAGACCGGCGCGAAGAGCCAGCCTGGCGGGTTGAAGAAAGGCTTCTCGAGCCCCGCATACCAGGGGCCGGGCGGCGTCAGGATGCCGATGGCGATGCCGCCACCGACGGTGATGGCGAGGAACAGGGCAAGGATGGGAAGGTCACGCATGTCCGCACTTTCGGTTTCGTTCCAAACGATTGCGGGGCGACGCGGTTCCGTCGCCTGTCACGGCGCCTCCCAATCGACGGCCGCCGCCTCCGCGACCAAAAGCCGCCCGTCAGGCCAGGGGCGCATCAGGGCAGCCGCCTCGGCTTCCGGCCCGGCCAGCCACAGCGCCACGTCCGAGGGCGCGAGGATCACCGCCATGCGGTGATGCACCGGCCGCACGTCGGCATTGGGTTCGCAGGTCACGGTGGCGATCTGGGGCACCACCGGACCGCCGGGCGCGGTCCATGTGTCGGTGATGGCGGCGAAGAACAGCGGCGCACCGTCGGCGGAGCGGATGCGCCAGGCGGTCTTGCGGCGCGTCTTCCCCGTCCATTCGTACCACCCGTCCACCGGCAGCACCGCGCGCCCCGTCCCGGCGAAGGCCGACTTGTCGAAGACCGTCTCGGACCGGGCGTTGACGATGGTTTCCATCACCGGCCGTCCGCGCGCGTTGACGCGGCCCACGGGGATCATGCCCCAGCGCATGTGCTGCATCCCCTCGGGGGTCAGCGCGACGACCTGCTGGCCCGGCGCGATGTTGCGCCGGGGCGGTTCATCGGCCAGAGGCTCGACCCCGAAAAGCGCGGCGATCTCGTGCAGCGGCGTCGTGAGGAACACGCGCCCCGGCATCGCCTATTCCGCCCGCTGGACCAGTTCGAGAACGGATGGCCCGATGGCCGCGACGATCTTCGCCACGCCCGCCGCGTTGGGGTGGATGCCGTCGGCCTGGAACCACGCCCGCAGCGCCGCGGGGTCGCCGCCGCCGCCCAGCCCGGCGAAGAAATCGGGCAGGAACAGCGTCCCGTATTGCGCCGACAACTCGGCGTAATTCGCCTCGAAGGCTGCCTTGTACTCCGGCCCGTAGTTGCCCGGCGCGCGCATGCCGATCAGCAGGACCGGCACACCGGCCTCGCCCGCCGCCTTCAGGATCACGTCGAGGTTTTTCCTCGCCTCGCCCGGGTCCAGCCCGCGCAGAAGGTCGTTGCCCCCCAGCGTCACGATCATCGCGCCGACCTCGGGCGTCAGCGTCCAGCCGACCCGCGCCGCGCCGCCTGCCGTGGTGTCGCCCGACACGCCCGCATTCAGCAGCGTCACCTCTGCCCCCTGCCCGTCCAGCCAGCGTTGCAACTGGGATACGAAGCCGTCCTCGGGCGGCAGGCCATAGCCCTGTGTCAGGCTGTCCCCCAGCGCGGCGATGGTCAATTCATCGGCCTGCGCCAGAAGGGGCGATAAAATCAGGGCAATTGCCGCCAGAAACTTGCGCATTGGGCGTTGAACTCCATATGCCTTCAAACAGAACAAAATAGCGGGACCGGATGACCGAACCAGTGCTTGCCCTAGAAGATGCCGCTTTGTCGCTGAATGGCAATGCCGGGCGGGTCGATATTCTCCACGGTATCTCGCTTGAGGTGATGCGCGGCGAAAGCGTCGGGCTGGTGGGGCCGTCGGGGTCTGGCAAATCGTCCCTGCTGATGCTGATGGGCGGGCTGGAGCGGGCGACGGGCGGCACCATCCGCGCGCTTGGGCACGAACTGACGGGGATGACCGAGGACGCGCTGGCGCGCTTCCGGCGCGGCCATATGGGCGTGGTGTTCCAGTCCTTTCACCTGATCCCGACGATGACGGCGCTGGAGAACGTGGCGACGCCGCTGGAGCTGGCGGGCGCGCCGGACGCCTTCGCGCGGGCGCAGGCGGAGCTGGAGGCGGTTGGGCTGGGCGCCCGCGCCGATCACTACCCGGCGCAGCTGTCGGGCGGCGAGCAGCAGCGGGTGGCGCTGGCGCGCGCGATTGCGCCGCGCCCCGAGATCCTGCTGGCGGACGAGCCGACGGGGAACCTCGACGCCGCCAACGGCGCGGCGATTGTCGAGCTGCTGTTCGGCCTGCGCGACCGCCACGGCGCGACGCTGGTGCTGGTGACGCACTCCGACGAGCTTGCCGCGCGCTGCGACCGGGTGATCCGCCTGCACGACGGCCGCGTGGCCGAACCGATGCGGGACGCCGCCGAATGAGCTGGGCGCTGCCCTGGCGGCTGGCGAAACGGGAGTTGCGCGGCGGGTTGTCCGGTTTCCGCATCTTCCTTGCCTGTCTCGCTTTAGGTGTCGCGGCGATTGCCGCCGTCGGCACGGTGCGGGCGAGCATCCAGGCCGGGCTGGTGCGCGAGGGCGCGGCGCTGCTGGGCGGCGATGCCGAGATGGATTTCACCTATCGCTTTGCCTCGGACGCGGAAAAGGCCTGGATGGCGGAGATCGCGCTGGCGGTGTCGGAGGTGGTCGATTTCCGGTCGATGGCGCTGGTGGACCGCGAGGTGACGGAACGCGCGCTGACGCAGGTGAAGGCGGTGGACGGGGTCTATCCGCTGATCGGCGCGGCGGTGCTGGAGCCTGAGATGCCCTTGCATCAGGCGCTGGCCGGTCAGGACGGTTTTCCCGGCGCGGTGATGGAGCGGGTGCTGATCGACCGGCTGGGGCTGGCCCCGGGCGATACCTTCAAGCTTGGCACGCAAGAGTTCGTTCTGATGGCGGCGCTGGCGCGCGAACCGGACAATGCCTCGGCCGGGTTCGGGCTGGGGCCGCGCACCATGGTGGCGACACCCGCGCTGGCCAATGCCGGGCTGCTGGCGCCGGGGTCGGTCTATTCGACAAAATACCGGCTGGACCTGCCTGCGGGCGCGGACCTGGAAGCCCTGTCGAAAGAGGCCGAGGCGCGGTTCCGCGACTCGGGCATGCGCTGGCGGGATTCGCGCAACGGCGCGCCCGGCGTGTCGCGTTTTGTCGAGCGGATGGGCGCGTTCCTCGTGCTGGTCGGCCTGTCCGGACTGGCGGTGGGGGGTGTCGGCGTCTCGGCGGCGGTGCGGGCCTATCTTGCCAACAAGACCAGCGTGATCGCCACCCTGCGCACGCTGGGCGCCGAACGCAGCACGATCTTCCGCACCTATTTCCTGCAGATCGGCGTGCTGTCGCTGGTCGGTATCGTCATCGGCCTGGCGCTTGGCGGGCTGATCCCCGTGCTGCTTGGCCCGGTGATCGAGGCGCAATTGCCGGTGCCCTCGGCCTTTGCGCTATACCCCGAACCGCTGATGGAGGCCGCGATCTACGGCCTGCTGACCGCGTTTCTCTTCACGCTCTGGCCGCTTGCGCGCACCGAAGAGGTGCGCGCGGCGACGCTGTTCCGCGATGCGCTGGCGGGGGCGAAGATGCTGCCCGCGCCGCGCTACCTGGTGGCGACGGGCCTTGGCCTGGCGGTGCTGGTCGGGCTTGCCGCCTGGTTCAGCGGCACGCTCTGGCTGACGCTCTGGACCGCCGGCGGCTTGCTTGGCGCGCTGATCGTGCTGGCGGGAGCGGCCTGGGGCATCCGCAGGCTGGCGCGTCGCTTTGCCCGCCTGGCACGGGGCCGCGCGCCGTTGCGCTGGGCGCTGGCGGCGATCTCGGGCCCGCGCGAGGCGGCGGCCTCGGTGGTGCTGTCGCTGGGCCTTGGCCTGTCGGTGCTGGCGGCGGTGGGGCAGATCGACGGCAACCTGCGCAACGCGATCACCACGGACCTTCCCGATGTCGCGCCCTCCTACTTCTTCGTCGACATCCAGAAGGACCAGATGGAGGGCTTCACGAAACGCCTTGCCGACGACCCGGCGGTGCATCGCGTCGATTCCGCGCCGATGCTGCGGGGCGTGATCACCCGGATCAACGGCCGCCCCGCGCGCGAGGTGGCGGGCGATCACTGGGTGGTGCGCGGCGACCGGGGCATTACCTATGCCGGCGCCCTGCCCGCCCGCACGCGGATCACCGAAGGCGGCTGGTGGGGCGAGGAGTACAACGGCCCGCCGCAGATCAGCTTTGCCGCCGAGGAAGCCGCCGAGATGGGGCTGAAGCTGCGCGACACCATCACCGTCAACGTGCTGGGCCGCGACATCACGGCGCCGATCACCAGTTTCCGCGAGGTCGATTTCTCGACCGCCGGGATCGGCTTTGTGCTGACGATGAACCCCGGCGCCCTGGAAGGCGCGCCGCATACCTTCATCTCGACCGTCTATGCCGACGAAGCGGCCGAGGCGGCGATCCTGCGCGACCTGGCCGGGGCTTATCCCAACATCACCGCGATCCGGGTGCGCGACGCCATCGACCGGGTGTCGGACGTGCTGGCAAGCCTTGCCTCGGCCACCAGCTGGGGCGCGGCAGCGACGCTGCTGACCGGCTTCCTCGTCCTGATCGGCGCGGCGGCAGCAGGCGAAGGGGCGCGCACTTACGAGGCGGCGGTGCTCAGGACGCTGGGCGCCACGCGCGGGCGCATCCTGTCGAGCTTTGCCCTGCGCTCGGCCCTGCTGGGCCTTGGCGCGGGCGTGGTGGCGCTGGCGGCGGGGATCGCGGGGGGCTGGGCGGTCAGCACCTTCATCATGGACACGCGGTTCGCGGTGATCTGGCCCTCGGCGCTCGCCATCGTCGGCGGCGGCGTGGTCACGACGCTGGTGGCGGGGCTGCTGTTCGCCTGGCGGCCGCTGGCGGCGCGGCCCGCCGGCATCCTGCGGGCGCGGGAATAGTCAGGCGGGAATGCGCACGCGGTGCAGCAGTCCGGTCAGCTGCGCGCTTTCCGAAAGCACATCCGCAAGCGTGAACTGGTCGAGGTGGCCATAGAACGCGTCCGTCGCGTCCGACAGGATGTGGCGGAGGGCACAGGCCCCGAGGAACACGCAGGTGCAATCGGCATCCGCCATGCACGCGTCTGACGGCACGCAGCCCTCGATGGCGCGGAACACCTGCCCGATGCCGATCTCGCGCGGGGGGCGGCCCAGCCGGACCCCGCCGTTGCGCCCGCGCTGGGTGTCGAGATAGCCGAGCCGCCCAAGCTGGTTGACCACCTGCGCCAGGTGGTTCTCGGACAGATCGCAGACCCCCGCCACCTCGGACTTTGTCACCAGCCGGTCGGGATTGGTGGCGCAATACATCAGCAGCCGGATGGCGATGCTGGTCCGTTTCGTCACGCGCATGGGTGTCCCTCTTCGGTTGAACCGTCGCGGTGTTCATGCCACATCGCGGGCGCAAGCGTTTTGATGCACGTCAAATGAGGGAAAAATGCGCGACCCCTGGTTCTTCGGCTATGGCAGCCTGGTCAACCGCGCGACGCACGACTACCCGGCCCCCCGCCCTGCCCGCCTGGACGGCTGGGCGCGGGCCTGGCGGCATACCTCCTTGCGCGACGTGGCCTTCCTGACGGCGGTGCGCGCGCCGGGCGTGGCGATCGAAGGGCTGATCGCCGCCGTCCCGCGCGGCGACTGGGCGGCGCTGGACGCGCGGGAATGGGCCTACGAACGCCTGGTGGCGCAGGACGTGGCGCACGACATGCCCGACGCACTGGAAATCGCGGTCTACGCCGTGCCCGAGGCGCACCAGGCCGCGCCGGACGTGGCGCATCCGATCCTGCTGAGCTACCTCGACGTGGTTGTTCAAGGCTACCTGCGCGAGTTCGGGGTGGAGGGCGTCGACCGCTTCTTTGCCACGACGACGGGCTGGGACGCGCCGATCCTGGATGACCGGGCCGCCCCGCGCTACCCGCGGGCGCAGGTGTTGACGGCGCAAGAGACGGCGCTGGTGGACAGCCGCCTTGCGCGGATTGGCGCGATGATCGTCTGATTGCCGGCAGCGCGGTGCGCGGTTAGCCTGTCGGCGGATTGGGGGGAGTGCAGACCATGCGTTTCGCGATGACCGCGCTGGGGGCGGTGGCCGGGCTGATCGTCGGCGGCGCGGCGGGGCTGTTCCTCGTGCTGTCCCTTGGCGAGGCGATGGGCCTGTCGGACTTCGAGGGCGAGAAGGCGACCATGGCCGTCTTCCTGGGTGCCCCGCTCGGCGCCGGGATCGGCGCCGCGCTGGGCGTCATTCTGGTCAGGCGGCTGATGCGCGCCTGAGGCTTACTTGCCGTAGGCGTGCTCGCGGGCGATTGCGCGGATGTGCGAGCGGTGCAGCCCGAGGTCGGCCAGGTCGCGGTCGCTGAGGCCGACGAGTTCGCTGACGGTCTGACGATAGACCCGGTGGCGGGCGTATGCGGCCCTGGCCGTCGCGACGAGAGCGGACACGCGGTCGCCGAGGGTGATGGTCTGTGCCGGAGCGCGGAGAGTGGTTGCCATGACTTGGCCCTTTCTGATTGCGCCGGGCCCGCCTCCTCCCCTTTTTTCGGGAACGGCCGTTGCTGCAATGCAGAATAATCATGCCGGGGCCGCACAACAATCGCCATTCCGGCAAGGCCGGATTGCGCTAACGGCATGGATGCCGCGCAAAGAAAAACGCCCCGGAGACGAGCTCCGGGGCGCTTCATCCAGACGCGGAGACGCGCCTTATTCCTTGACTTCGACGATCTGCACCAGGTGCGGGATCGAGTTCACCATGCCGCGGACCGAGGGCGTATCCTCAAGCTCGCGCGTGCGATGCATCTTGTTCAGGCCGAGGCCGACCAGCGTGGCGCGCTGCTTGGCGGGGCGGCGGATCGGCGAGCCGATCTGCTTGACGACGATGGTTCCCATTCTGACGTCTCCTTAGGCTTCGGCTTCGGCCGGGGCTTCGTCGCGCTTCGGCAGGATGTCCGAAACCTTCTTGCCACGGCGCTGGGCCACGGAACGGGGCGACTGTTCTTTCTTCAGCCCGTCCATGGTGGCGCGGATCATGTT
>JAGRMS010000508.1 GCA_020441135.1 Pseudooceanicola sp. | reverse complement strand
TGGCCGAGGCCAAGGGGCGCGGCTACGACACCAAGGTGATGCGCAAGGTGATCGCGCTGCGCAAGCGCGAGAAGGACGACATCGCCGAGGAAGAGGCGATTCTCGAGTTGTACAAGGAAGCTTTGGGGATGGTCTGACGGCCTAGCCGCCGCCGACGTCGATCCGCGCGACCGAGACCGATTTGATCACCGCATGCACGCCGACGCCCGGGGCCAGCCCGAGCGCGTCGGCGGAGCGCCGGGTGATCCGCGCCAGCAGCCGGTCGGTGCCGCATTTCATCTGCACCATCACCCCCGGCCCGCTGCCCTCGCGCAGGGCGATTACCGTCGCAGGCAGGATGTTCAGCGCCGACAGCCCCTCGGGCGCGGCGCGGGACAGGATCACGTCATGGGCAAGGATGCGCACCCGCGTGCGCTCGCCCTGTGCCAGGTCGATCTGCGGCAGGAACACCCGGCCGCCGGAAATCGCCAGCTCGCTGAGGCCGTCCGCATGGTGCCGCGTCACGGTGGCGGGCAGCACCGCCCCGGCCTCGCGGATGCCGATCTGGCGCACCAGCGCGGGATCGGACAGCACCTGTTCCGCCGGCCCCGCCTGCACCACGCGGCCACCTTCCAGCACCACCACCGTCGTCGCCAGCCGCGCGACCTCGGCCACCGCGTGGCTGACGTAGAGGATCGGCAGCCCGGTGCGGTCGCGCAGGCGTTCGAGATAGGGCAGGATCTCGGACTTGCGGGCGGCGTCGAGCGCGGCCAGCGGTTCGTCCATCAGCAGCATCCGGGGGCGCGACAGCAGGGCCCGGCCAATGGCGACGCGCTGTTTCTCGCCCCCCGACAGCGCGCCCGGACGCCGCCCCAGCAGCGTCTCGAGCCCCAGCAGATCCGCAACCTCGTCCAGGGAGGCGCCCGCGGCACCGCGCGGGGAAAAGCGCAGGCCATAGGCCAGGTTGCCCGCCACATCCAGGTGCGGGAACAGCCGCGCGTCCTGGAAGACGTAGCCGAACCGCCGCCGGTGCGGCGCGAGGTTCACCCGCGCGCCCGAGTCGAAGACCGTAACGCCCTCGACCGCGATCCGGCCGGTGTCGGGCCGCAGCAGCCCCGCAACCGCGTTCACCACCGTGGTCTTGCCCGACCCCGACCGCCCGAACAGCGCCGTGATTCCCTCGGGCGCCTCGAAATCGACCTCCAGCGCGAAGGCCCCGAAGCGGTGCCGCAGGTCGACCGTCAGACTCATGCGCCGGTGATCCGCCGGGCCGCGCGGCGGGCCAGCCACTCGGAGGCCGCCAGCGCCAGCAGTGCCACCGCGACCGAAACCGCGACCAGCCGCAGGGCAGGGGCCTCGCCCCCCGGCACCTGGAGAAAGCTGTAGATCGCCGAGGGCAGGGTCCGCGTCTCGCCCGGGATGTTGGAGACAAAGGTAATCGTCGCGCCGAACTCGCCCATCGCCTTGGCCGCTGCCAGCGCCGTGCCCGCGACGATCCCCGGCAGGATCAGCGGCAGCGTCACCGTCAGGAACACCGCCCAGGCGGGCGCGCCCAGCGTCGCCGCCGCCTCTTCCAGCCGCACATCCACCGCCTCGATCCCCAGCCGGATCGCCCGCACCATCAGCGGGAAGGCCATCACCGCCGCTGCCAGCACCGCGCCGGTCCAGCGGAAGGCCAGCACAAGGCCCAGCTGCGCCTCGAGGAACTCGCCCACCGGGCCGCGGCGGCCGAAGGCCATCAGCAGCAGGTAGCCGGTGACAACCGGCGGCAGGATCAAGGGCAGGTGGATCAGCCCGTTCAGCACCATCTTGCCGCGGAACGTCCACCGGGCCAGCGCGTAGGCGCAAAGCACCCCGAAGGGCAGCGACAGCAGCGTCGCCCAGAAGGCCACCTTGATCGACAGGCCGACCGCCTGCCACTCCTCGGGGCCAAGCCAGCTCACTCCGGGAATCCGAAGCCCTGGCGCGCGAAGATGTCCCGCGCCTCGGGCCCCTTGAACCAGTCGAGCAGCGCCCGTGCCTCGGGCGTGTCGCCTTCGCGGACCACCGCCGCAGGGTAGACGATGCGCGGATGCAGGCCCTCGTCGAAGACCGCGACGACGCGCACCTTGGGTTCCGCCGCCGCATCGGTCGAATAGACGATGCCGAGCGGCGCCTCCTTCAGCGCCACGAGGTTCAGCGCCGCCCGCACGTTGTCGGTCTGCGCCGTGCGCGCGGCCACGCTGTCCCAGATCCCGAGCGTCTCCAGCGCGGCGCGTCCGTAGATGCCCGCCGGCACCGCCTCGGTCAGCCCCATGGCAAGCCGGCCCTCCGTCCCCAGCGCCCCGGCGAGGTCCGCACCCGGGATCATGTCGAGCGCCACGGGGCTGTCCGCGGGCGCGATCAGCACCAGCCGGTTGGTCAGCAGGTCGCTACGCGTGGCCGGGTCGATCTGCCCGTCGCCCTCGAGCACATCCATCCATTGCGTGTTGGCGGAAACGAATATCTGCGCCGGCGCCCCCTGCTGGATCTGCCGCGCCAGTGCCGAGCTGCCGCCATAGACCAGCGTCAGCGGCACCGGGTAGCGCGCCGCGATCTCGTCCAGCGCGGTCTTGAGGCTGGCCGCCGCAAAGACCGTCACGTCGGCCCAGGCAGGCCGGGCCAGGCAGAGCAGGGCCGTCACGGCAAGCAGAAGCGATCGGATCAAGGCAGCAACTCCCAAGGTCTGGCCGCGACTATCGCAAGCCCGGCGCGGCGACCGCAAGCGCGTTCACAATGTCAGCAGCCGCACGCCCTTGATCCGTCCGATCCGCAGCAGGTCGTCGTCATAGCGCCGGGTCAGGTCGGCCACCAGCGCCTCGGACCATTCGGGAAGGTCCAGCTCTTCCTCCAGCGCCTCTTCGATGGCGAACTTGTCGAGAAAGGCGATCATCACCCGCCGCTTCTGGCTGTCGCTGAGATCGGGATGTTCGGCCAGGTAGGCCCGGAACCGGGTCATCCCCTCTTGCGACATGATGTCCCGCAGCAGGTCGAACGCCCCGTTGATCTTGGTGCCCGTCTTCAACCCCGCCACCGCGCGCACGATCTCGGGCCAGAGCAGCGGCGAATCCTCGTTGCACCAGACGGTGATCGGCAGGTCCGGCAGCTCGGCCCGCAACCGCGCCAGCAGCTCGGACCAGCGCAGGGTCGACGGCGGCACCCGCTGCAACAGGTCCGCCTGCTGCTGACGCGACGCCTTGGCCAGCACCGCTGGAACGAAGGTCGCCGGATTGCAGATCGCGAGGAACATCTCGACCCGGTCCTCGTGGAACAGCTGGATCATCTGCCGCATCCGCTGGACGGCTTGCGGGTAGAACCCCTCGGGCGCGATGGCAAAGCGGGGAGAGCCGAAGAAATGCTGGTTCGACAGGATCATCGCGTCGGCGCTTTCCTCGTCGAGGATCGCGTCCACCAGCACCTCGCGCGCCTCATGCCCCGGCGCGGCCCCGTCGAGCGCGGCAAAGGTCTCCTTCAGCAGGGTGCGGTACTTCCCCGGCCCCGGCACGGCGATCCCGGCCTGCGAGAAATCGCCCTTGTTCGCCAGAAGGCAGCGCATCAGGCGTTCGTCATCGGTAAAATGCGCGCCGGTATGCACGGCTACCCGCATGAGGCGCTCCGGCTGTTGCCCTGTGTCCGGACCTTGGCGTAGCGCCTTGGCGCCAAACAGTCAAACCGCAAACCCCCTGCGCACCCTTGCGGCAGGCCCCGCTTGCAGGTAATCCGGGGTCGCGGTGCCCCTATAGCTCAGCTGGTAGAGCAACTGATTTGTAATCAGTGGGTCGGGAGTTCGAGTCTCTCTGGGGGCACCAGGTCGACCGATCGAGACTATGTCGAAGGCCCCGTGCGACAGAGCCTCTTGGGCACTTGGCCGCTGCTGGTGTCGACCCCGGGATCGGGCCCGCGTCGATGAACCGGGGCGCGATGGCGCGGCTGGGCTTCGTGATCTCGACCTTGCGCGCGGTCTTGACAGAGGGGATCACCCCATCGCCGTATTTCACGGCCCTTCCCCCTCGTAGGCCGCCCGCAGGCCGGCGATGTCGAGTTTCTTCATCGTGTGGATCGCCGCGTAAGTGCGCTGGCAGGCCGCCTTGTCCGGGCCGAAGACCATGGTCGGCAACCCCTCCGGAACGATCTGCCAGCGCACGCCCCAGCGGTCCTGGATCCAGCCGCATTCGATCTCTTCCCCGCCGTTGTCGAGGATCGCCTGCCACAGGCGGTCGATGCCGGCCTGGTCCTTCTGCTCCAGCACCACCGAGGCTGCGCTCGTGTGTTCCACGCCCGGGCCGCCGTTCAGCGCCATGAAGGGGATGTCGCCCAGGTGGAATTTCACCAGTACCGCCGGTTCCCCGGTGCCGGGACGCAGCACCTCGTCCACGCCGCTGCCCGGCACCAGCGAGCAGTAGAAGGTCGCCGCCGCCTCGCCTTCGCTGTCGTACCAGAGACAGATGCGCGGGCTCATGCCTGGCCCTCCAGCGTCGAGGCGTCGAACCAGAAGGTCTCCCAGACGTGGCCGTCCGGGTCGCAGAAGCTGCGGCCATACATGAAACCGTGGTCCTCGGCCGGGCGGAACTCTGCCCCGCCCGCCGCGACGGCGGTGGCGATCATGGCGTCGACCGCCGCCTTGCTGTCCTGTTGCAGGGCGATCAGCACCTCGGTCGATTTGGTCGGGTCGACGATGCTGCGCGGCGTGAAGGTCTGGAACTTCGACGGCAGCAGCAGCATGGCAAAGGCCGTCTCTCCGATCTGCATGCCAAGCGTGTCCTCGGTGCAGAATTGTTCGTTGAATGCAAAGCCCAGCGCGGTAAAGAACGCGCGGGAACGGGCGACATCCTGGATGCAGAGGTTGATGAAGACGTTCACGGTTGAGGCCCTTTCGCTGGTCAATCTGTCGCGGGCAACCTGATTGACAGATATGTTGAAGTCAACTTAAATGCCGCGCCATGAGAGAAGACCTGCCGATCACCGTCACCCACGAGGTGCGCGACACCTGCCTCTGCCTGCATCTGCAACGGGCGGCGCGGGCAGTGGGGCGGCTGTTCGACGACGCCCTGCGCCCGGTCGGGCTGAGCCACGGGCAGTTCTCGCTGCTGGTCTCGCTGAACCGGCCCGAGGCGCCACGCCTGGGCGATGTCGCGCGCCTGCTGGGGATGGACCGCACCACGCTGACCGCCAACCTGAAACCGCTGGAGCGGCGGGGCCTGCTGACCGTCAGCCCCGATCCCGCCGACCGGCGCAGCCGGCGGCTGGCGCTGACGCCGGATGGCGAGGCGCTGCTGGTCCGGGCGGTGCCGGTCTGGCGCGCGACGCTGGCGACGCTCCCGCCCTTGTCGGACTTCGGCGCTTTGGCGTGGTTCGGGCTGCCAGAAAACTCTGGCACCGACGGGGCGAAGGCGGGATAAGGCCCATGCCCGCGCGTGGCGGGCCTTGGGGAGAGACCCGTTGTCGGCCAGCGATGCCAGCGGATTGAGAGTGGCCCGAACAGGGGGCGGCGCGCGGGCGTTGTCGCTGGTCGCCTGGACCGTGGCAGCGGCCTGCATCCTGCCGATGATCGCCGTGGCGCTGGCGGCCCTGACCGGGGGCACCGGGACAGTCGCCGGACTGCTCGACACCGTGCTGCCGCGCTATGCCGCCACCACGCTGACGCTGGTGGTGCTGGTGGCCTGCGGGACATTCTCGCTGGGCGTCGGCGCGGCTTGGCTGGTCACTATGACGCGGTTTCCCGGCGTCCGCCTGTTCGAGATCGCGCTGGTGCTGCCGCTGGCCTTTCCGGCCTATGTGCTGGCCTATGCCTATACCTACATCCTCGACCATCCGGGCATCGTGCAGGCGACGCTGCGGCAGATGACGGGATGGGGCCCCCGCGACTACTGGTTCCCCGAGATCCGCTCGTTGCCCGGGGCAGCGCTGATGCTGGTGCTGGTGCTCTACCCTTATGTCTACCTGCTGGCGCGAGCGGCCTTCCTGCAACAAAGTTCGGCGGCGTTTCTGGCGGCGCGGACGCTGGGACATTCGACGGCCAGCGCCTTCTGGCGGGTCAGCCTGCCGATGGCCCGCCCGGCGATTGCCGGGGGCGTGCTGCTCACGGTGATGGAGACGATTGCGGATTACGGCACCGTCTCGCACTTCAGTGTCCAGACCTTCGCGACGGGCATCTACACGGCATGGTTCACGCTCGCCGACCGGGCGGCGGCGGCGCAGCTGGCGTCTTGCCTGCTGCTGTTCGCGCTGATGCTGGCGGTGGCCGAGCGGCGCCAGCGGGGCCGGGCGCGCTATCACCACACCGGCAAGGCGCATCTGCGGATGCCGCCCGAGGCCCTGCACGGCTGGAAGGCCGGGCTGGCGGTGACGCTGTGCGCGGTGCCGGTGCTGCTGGGCTTCCTGCTGCCGGTGGTGGTGCTGTTCGCGATGGGGCTCGACTCGGAACAGGATCTGTTCAGCCGCCGCTACATCGGATTTGCAACGAACTCGCTGGTGCTGGCCTCGGTCGCGGCCTGCGTGACGCTGCTGGCGGCAGTGGCGGTGGGCTATTACCAGCGCAGCCGCGCGGGGCGGGCGAGCGCGCTGGCGGGCTATCTCGCGCGGCTTGGCTATGCGGTGCCGGGCGGCGTGATCGCGGTGGGGCTGCTGGTGCCCTTCGCCTGGTTCGACAACGCTCTGGACGCCTGGATGCGGTCCACCTTCGGCGTGTCGACGGGGCTGCTGGTCACGGGGTCGATCTGGCTGCTGGTGGCAGCCTACATGATCCGCTTCCTGGCGGCGGCGCTCGGCGCCTACGAAGGCGGGCAGGCGACGGTGCATTCCAACATGGACGCCGCCGCGCGCTCGCTCGGGCAGGGGCCGGTGGGCACGCTGACGCGGGTGCATCTGCCGATCCTGACGCCAAGCCTGCTGACCGCGCTGCTGATCGTCTTCGTCGACGTGATGAAGGAACTGCCCGCGACGCTGATCATGCGGCCCTTCAACTTCGACACGCTGGCGGTGCAGGCGCACCGTCTGGCCAGCGACGAAAGGCTGGATGGGGCCAGCGTGCCCTCGCTGGTGATCGTCGCCATCGGCCTGATCCCGGTGGCGCTGATCTGCCGCCAGGTCGGGCGGCGGGACTGACACCCGGATCGCCGTTGCCGCCCGGACCAATGGCACAACAATGGCGGTCCCCCCGGGATAGTTGCAGCATGAAGAAGGTGGGAAAGATTCTTACCTTGCCAGCGCCGTGACCTCGCGGCGGAAGGGCAGGGCGTCGCCGAGGGGGGCGGTGTCGAGGTCGCGGGCGTAGCGGTGGCCGGCGAAGGTGGCCCAGGCGATGGGGCCCGGGGCGTTGGCGTCGCCGATGACCTGCACCGAGAGGATGCCCGCCTGCGCCCAGTCGCCCTGCCGGGCAGACAGCGATCGGTAGAGCGCGTCGTTGGCCTGTTGCGCGGTGACAAGCAGGACGGCGTCGCAGGGGATCGTGTCGCGGGCGTCGGTATAGGTGCAGTTGGTCTCGACCCCGTTGGCCGTGAGGCGGGCGACGCCGCGGTTCAGCACGATCCCGACCCCCGCCGCCGCCAGCCGCCGGTGTATCGCGCCCTGTTCCAGCGTGTTGCGCGCCCAGTCGGAGACGTAGGGCGCGGGCGTCACCAGCGAGACCTCTGCGCCTGCGTGTGCCAGCAGTTCGGCCAGCACCCCGCCCATGTAGTAGTGATCGTCGTCAAAGACGACGACGTGGCCCGCGGGCCGCTGCCCGTCCATGATGTCGTCCGGCGTGAAGACCGGCATAGCGGGGTCCATCGGCATCGCCACCACGTGCTGTCGCGCCACGCCGTCGCGCCGCCAGCGGGCACCGGTGGCGATGCAGACATGCTGGAAGCCGAATTCGAGGATCTGGTCGGCGTCCAGTTCCGACTCCTTGTATATCTGCACGTTGGCGCGCTGCGACAGCTGATACGCCCGGTAATCCGCAACCCGGCCCCAGGCGGAAAGCCCCGGCAGTCGGCGCTCGCGCGCCACCCGACCGCCGATCTCTCGGCCCGCCTCGGCCAGCGCCACCTCGTAGCCCCGCAGCGACAGCGCCCGCGCCGCCTCGAGCCCCGCCGGGCCCGCGCCGACCACCAGCACGCTTGACGCCGCGCCCTTCGGGTTCATCCGCTCGGGGTGCCAGC
>JAGRMS010000507.1 GCA_020441135.1 Pseudooceanicola sp. | reverse complement strand
CTGATGCCGCGCGACATGATCGAGAATGAACGCTCGACCGCGATCTCGCCGAGCGAGGCGGTGGAAGAGAAGGTGTCCCTGTCCGACCGCTTCGGGCTGTGGCTGGGCTTCCACCCCTGCACGCAGGACGACTACCTCGCGATGATCGGGCGCTATTGCGACGCCTACGGGGTCCGTGTGGACCCCGAGGTGCTGCGCGCCGAGGCCATCGAGTGGCAGGCGACGCGCGGGGCGCGGTCGGGCCGGGTGGCCTGGCAGTTCTTCACCGATCTCGCGGGGCGGCACGGGGTGCGGGTGTCGTAGGGGCCGGCGGGGTAAACCCCGCCCTACGAATGCGTCGGCGTCTTGCCCGACGGCGCCCGGTAGGGGCGGGTCACGTCTTTCAGCGTCACTTCCAGCGCCTCGACCGCCAGCCGGATCGCACCGTCGCCGGCCAGCGTCAGGTGAACATGGCCCGCGCCGTCCTCGCCCGGCTCGAAGGTGACGGCGAGCAGCGACAGCACCAGGTCGCGGTCCTTGCGGTCGATGCCCTGGCTGGCCACGCCCAGCACATGATCCACCACCAGCAGCGCCCGCGCCCGCTCCGGGCCGTGGCGGTCGCGCCCCTTGTCCTCCCAGCGGAACCGGTTCAGCAGCAGGGCGAAACGGCGGGCGCCGGCCTGCCAGGTCAGGTCGCCGCCGGTAAAGACGGCGTCCTGCGCCAGCGCCGACAGCACGCCCAGGTCGTCGGCCTCAAGCGCGCCGAGGTTCAGCGGCTTTTCCGCGCCGTCTTCAAAGGAAGCATCGCCGCTCAATTGGCCTTCACCCGTTCGATCTGCGCCCCCACGCCGCGCAGCTTGCGCACGACATGCTCGTAACCCCGGTCGAGGTGATAGACCCGCGCCACCCGTGTCGCACCCTCCGCCGCCAGCCCGGCGAGGATCAGCGAGACGCTGGCCCGCAGGTCGGTCGCCATCACCGGCGCGCCGCGCAGCTTCTTGACGCCCGTGACCTTGGCCGTGCCGCCATGCACGTCGATCTGCGCCCCCATGCGCATCAGCTCGGGGGCATGCATGAAGCGGTTCTCGAAGATCTTCTCTTCCAGCACGCTGACCCCTTCGGCGGTGGTCAACAGCGCCATCATCTGCGCCTGCAAGTCGGTCGGAAAGCCGGGGAAGGGTTCGGTCGTCACGTTCACCGCCTTGATGTGGTCCGACCGGCGCGCGACCTTCAGGCCCTTCTCCGTCTCGGTCACGTCCACCCCCGCCTCGTCCAGCTTGTCGCAGAAGGCGGCGAGCAGGTCGCGGCGGCCGCCCAGCAGTTCCACCGCGCCGCCGCAGATCGCGGGGGCGAGCATGTAGGTGCCCAACTCGATCCGGTCGGTCACGACAGGGTGGGTCGCGCCCTTCAGCGCGGCAACGCCCTGGATGGTGATGGTGTCGGTGCCTTCGCCCTCGATCTCGGCCCCCATCTTGCGCAGGCATTGGGCGAGGTCGACGATCTCGGGCTCGCGCGCGGCGCGCTTGATGACGGTAGTGCCTTTTGCCAGCGTGGCGGCCATCAGCGCGT
>JAGRMS010000080.1 GCA_020441135.1 Pseudooceanicola sp. | reverse complement strand
GGCGTGCTCTGCCGCTGCACCGGCTATGCGAAGATCGTGCAAGCGGTGCTGGCGGCGGCAGGCCCTGTGCCGGTCATGCCGGAGGCAGGTCAGGCGGTCGGGGCACGCGTGGAACGCCTGGACGGCAGGCCCAAGGTCGATGGCACCGAGTCGTTCGGGGCCGACCATGTCCCCCGCGACGCGCTGCTGGTGCGCGCCGTCCGTTCGCCCCACTTCGCCGCGCGTTTCACGCTGGGCGACACCGCCGGATGGGCCGCGCGCCACGGCGTCCAGGTTTTCACGGCGGAAGACATCCCGGGCGAGAACCGTTTCGGGGCGATCCCGGCCTTCGTCGACCAGCCCGCGCTGGCCCGCGGCCATGCGCGGATGCGCGGCGAGGCGGTGGCGATCGTCGCCGGCGAACCCGAGGCGGTCGAGGCGCTGGACCTCGCCGGTTTCCCGGTGACGTGGGTGCCGGACGCGGCGCTTCTCGACCCCGACGAGGCCGAAAGCGGCGCGCTGCTGCATGCCGACCGTCCCGGCAACATCCTGACCCGTGGCCTCGTCCGCCGGGGCGATGCCGCCGCCGCGCTGGCGGAGGCCCCCCATGTGGCCACGGTCGAGGTGCAGACGTCCTTCGTCGAACACGCCTATATCGAGCCCGAGGCCGGCGTCGCCTGGATGGAGGGCGAGACGCTGGTGATCCGGGCCTGCACGCAGGCCCCGGTAATGGACCGGGACGAGACCGCCCGCGTGCTGGCCCTGCCCGCCGACCGCGTCCGCATCATCCCGGCGGCGACCGGGGGCGGGTTCGGCTCCAAGCTGGACATCTCGCTGCAACCGCTGATCGGCCTGGTGGCCCTGCGCACCGGGCGGCCTGCGCGGATGGTCTATACCCGCGCCGAGAGCATGGCCTCGACGACCAAGCGCCACCCGGCGCGGATGGCCGCGCGGGCGTCGGCGGACGCTGAGGGGCACGTCACCGGCATGGTCTTCGACGGATCCTTCGACACCGGCGCCTATGCCAGCTGGGGTCCGACCGTGGCGGTGCGGGTGCCGGTCCATGCCTCTGGTCCCTACCGGGTGCCGCATTACGAGGCGCGTTCGCGGGCGGTGCATACCAACAACCCGGTCGCCGGGGCGTTTCGCGGTTTCGGCGTGCCGCAGGCGGCGGTTGCGCAGGAGACCCTGTTCGAGGATCTGGCGCTGGCGGCGGGCATCGACCGGCTGGCGTTCCGTCGGCTGAACGCGCTGCGGGACGGCGACCGGTCGGTCTGCGGGCAGGAACTCTGGGGTGTCGGCATCGCGGACTGCCTCGATGCGCTGGCGGAGCCGTGGCGCGCGGCTCTGGCCGGGGCGGAGCGGGCGAACGCGGCGGGCGGCAGGGTCCGGCGCGGGGTTGGCGTTGCCTCCTGCTGGTACGGCTGCGGCAATACCGGGCTGCCCAACCCCTCGACCATCCGCGCCGGGATCACGCCCGAGGGGCGGCTGATGCTGCACCAGGGGGCGACGGACATCGGCCAGGGATCGAACACCGTCATCGCCCAGATCTTCGCCGATGCGCTGGGGGTGGCGCTGGAGGCGGTGGCGCTGGTCGGTCCCGACACCGCCCTGACGCCCGACTGTGGCAAGACCTCGGCCTCGCGCCAGACCTTCGTGACCGGCAAGGCGGCGCTGGCGGCGGGGCAGGAGATGCGCGGGCGGCTGCTGGCGCTGGCGAACATGGGCGACGGGGCGGCACTGGCCTTCGAGGACGGCCGCGTCGTCCTGCGGGAGGGCGGGCGCGAGCGGGTGCTGGCGCCGTCGGAGATGCCCGCCGACACGCTTGGCTATGCGCTGAGCGTCGAGGCGACCTACGATCCGCCCACAACCGGGCTGGACGCAGACGGGCAGGGCACGCCCTATGCCGTCTACGGCTACGGCGCGCAGGTGGCGGAAGTGGCGGTGGACATGGACCTCGGCACCGTGAAGGTGATCCGCATCACCGCCGCCCATGACGTCGGCCGTGCCATCAACCCGGCGCTGGCAGAGGGCCAGATCGAGGGCGGCATCGCGCAGGGCCTCGGCATGGCGCTGATGGAGGAATACGTCCCGGGGCGAACCGAGAACCTGCACGATTACCTGGTCCCCACCGTGGGCGACATGCCCGGGGTGCGCTCGATCCTGGTGGAAAAGCCCGACCCGGAGGGACCGTTTGGCGCCAAGGGGCTTGGCGAACACGTCCTGATCCCCACCGCCCCCGCGATCCTGAACGCCATCCGCCACGCCTCGGGCGCGCGGATCACGCGGCTGCCGGCCCTGCCGCACCGGGTGCTGGCGGCCATTCGGGAGGCCGGTCGATGAACCGGGGTGAGCCTGGGGGCGCTGCCCCCGCCGCCCTGCGGGCGGCCCCCCCGGGATATTTCCGGCAAGAGGAAGACAGGAGCGCGGCGCCCCTGGCTTCTTCTCTTTCCAAATATCTCCGGGGGAGTCGACCGCAGGGAGACGGGGGCAGAGCCCCCCGCGTCCTCTCCTCCAGCCCGGACGTCATGCGATGAGCGGCGAACCCCGCCCGCGCGAGGAGAAGATCCGCTGCGATGCCTGCCCGGTGATGTGCTACATCGCCGAAGGCAAGGTCGGTGCCTGCGACCGCTACGGCAATGTCGGCGGGCGCATCCTGCGCTGCGATCCGCTGACGATGCTGGACCGGACGCTGGAGGCCGGCGGCGAGCTTCGCCCCTTCCTGGCCGCCGACTGGGACGGGCGGATCGGCGGCGGCGAGGTCTTCGTGACCGGCATCGGCTCGGGCACCACCTATCCGGATTACAAGCCCGCGCCCTTCATCGTCAGCCGCGCGGTCGAGGGCGCGGATTTCGTGACCGTCGTGACCGAGGCGATTTTTTCCTACTGCGGGGCCAAGGTGAAGATCGACACCGACCGGCACCTTGGCACCGAGCGCGCGCCGGTGCGCTACGAGGGCGAGGCGATCGGTCACATGATGACCGCCGAATACGGCTCGCAGATGATGAGCCTCGGGGGCGTCGAGCACCTGACCGGCGGCAGCAAGCCCGAGGGGCGGGCGACCTGCGAGGCGCTGATGCGGCTGTTGAACCGCGAGGCGGTGGAGCTGACGGTGGACGGGGGCGTCGCCGTCACCGTGCAGTCGGGCGCGGCACCGGTTGTCGACGGCCGGCGGGAAGAGCGGATGCGGGTCGGCTGCGGATCGGCCACCATCGGCATGTTCGCCAGCCAGTGGCGCGGGCTGGTGGACGAGGTCGTCGTGGTCGACGATCACATCACCGGCGTCGTCAGCGAACACCAGGCCGGGAAGGTGCTGGGCTGGGAAGACACCGGTATCCGCATCAAGGGGCGCCGCTCGACCCCGGGCCGCTATTTCCAGGTGGCGCAGCCCGGGCGCGGCTGGGGCGGCACCGACATCTCGGACCCGCTGACCATCCTCGCCCCTTTCGAGACCCGCAAGGGGGCGCGTCCGGGTCTGCGGCTGCTGATGGTCTCGACCACCGGCGAGCAGCACGGGTTCTTCGTTCTGGACGAGGCGCTGGTGCCGCGGCCCGCGCCGCTGCCGGTGGCGTTGCAGCCGACCGTCGACCTGATTGCCGAGAATTGCGAACCGGCGCTTTGCACCGTGCTGTTCATGGGCGGGGCGGGGGGATCGCTGCGCTCGGGCGTGACGCAGAACCCGGTGCGACTGACGCGCTCGGTCCAGGCGGGGCGGACCCGGGTGACGGTGGGCGGCGTGCCCGCCTACGTCTGGCCCGGCGGCGGCATCACCATCATGGCGGATGTGCGGGACATGCCCGACAACGCCTTTGGCTACGTCCCGACGCCCGCCATCGTGGCGCCGCTGGAGTTCACGGTCAGCCGCGAGGAGTACCGCGCGCTGGGCGGGCACGACGGTGCCGTGCGCTCGGTCCGGGACGTGCTGGAGCGGGGCGGCGAATACGGCGCAGAGGTGCGCGCCGTGGCGCCGAAACCATGAAGCCGCAGGCGGCATACCTGCCGGGGGGGCGGCTGCACCTGCATCACGGGCCGATCGACCTGGTGATCGGCGCCGAGGGGCCGGTGCGCGGCGCGGCGCTGCGCGCGGCGGAGGCGCGGTTTGCCACGGTGCTGGACGAACTGGTGGGCGAACTGCCGCTGCTGCGGTCTCCGGCCCGGCCGGACCTCAAGCCGGAGGGGGCCGTCGCGCAACGGATGCACCGCGCCGTGCTGCCCTTCCTGCCCGCCTTCATCACGCCGATGGCCGCCGTGGCCGGGGCGGTGGCGGATGAAATCCTCGCGGCGATGGCGGCCTGCGGCGGCCTCGATACGGCTTATGTCAACAACGGCGGCGATGTGGCGCTGCATGTCGCGCCGGGGCGGCAGCTGCGGGCCGCCATCGCCGATGGGCTGGGCGACCGGGCGGTGATCCGCCACGGCGACCCGGTGCGCGGCGTGGCCACCTCGGGGCGGGGCGGGCGCAGTTTCTCGCTGGGTATCGCCGACAGCGTGACCGCGCTGGCGCGCGACGCCGCCGCCGCCGATGCCGCCGCGACGATGATCGCCAACGCGGTCGATCTGCCCGACCATCCGGGCGTCCGCCGCGCCCCGGCGCAGAGCCTGTCGCCCGACAGCGACCTCGGGGCGCGCCTTGTCACGCTGGCGGTTGGCGCGCTGACGCCGGAGGAGACGGCGCGGGCACTGGACGCCGGCGCCGCCTTTGCCCGCCAGTGCCGGGCGCGCGGGCTGATTGCCGCCGCCCTGCTGACCCTGAATGGCCAGCGCCGCCTCGAGGGGGCGCCCGGCCTGATCCCCGACCAAACCAAGGAACCGAGCCATGCCTGACTTCACCCTGCGCAAGACCATGCTGTTCGTCGAGGAGATCCACCACGACGGCGGCCCCGTCGCCGCCACGCCGCGCCGCCGGGCGGCGATGGTTGCGCTGGTGCGGAACCCCTTTGCGGGCGGCTACACGGCGGACCTGCAGTCAGCCATGGACGACCTGAAACCCCTTGGCCTGATGATGACCGACCGCCTGATCGAGGCGATGGGCGGGATCGAGGGCATCGACGGCTATGGCAAGGCGGGCCTCGTGGGAGAAAACGGCGAGCTGGAGCATACCGCGCTGTGGCATGTCCCCGGCGGCTATGCCATGCGCGCGCGGCTGGGAGAGGCGAAGGCCATCGTGCCTTCGGCCATGAAGATCGGCGGCGTCGGCACGCGGATCGACGTGCCGCTGGGCCATATCAACGCGGCCTATGTGCGCAGCCATTTCGACGCGATGGAGGTGGGCGTGCCGGACGGGCCGAAGGCGAACGAACTGCTGTTCGCGCTGGCGATGACGCGGGGGCCGCGCATCCACGACCGGATGGGCGGGCTGAGCGTGGCCGAGGTCAGGGGCGAGGACGGGTTGCGGTAGCCGCTCAGAACTGGTCGGGATCGGCCAGCGCCTGGAGCGCGGGGCGGTCCAGCACCTTCAGCGCGCCGCGCGCGGAATCCACCACGCCGAGTTTCTTCCAGCCTGACAGCGTCTTGGATACCGCCTCGCGCGTCGCGCCCACGAACTCCGCCAGGTCGGACTGGCTGAGCGTCAGGGTGCCGACCCCCCCTTCGGGCCGTTCGGTGAGGTAGAGGATCTTGCGCGCCAGCCGGGTTGGCATCGGCAGGAAGACCTGTTCGTTCAGCTGCTGGTCCATCCAGCGCATCCGCTGGCCGGCAAGGTGGATCAGGTCGATGGCAAGCTCGGGTTCGTCGCGCACCTGGTCGAGCACGTCGTCATAGCGCACGCGCCGCAGCACGCTCGGCTCCAGCGCCGTGACCGTCGCGGTGCGTTCGCCGGGGTCGAACAGCGCGATCTCGCCAAACAGCGCGCCGGGGCGCAGCATGTTCAGCGCCAGCTTGCGCCCGTCCAGCGACAGCACGCTGACCTCGAGCACGCCGCTGACCAGTGCGAAGATCTCGCGCGCCTCGTCGCCCTGTTCGAACAGCACCGCGCCGGTTTCGAGCTTCACCTCGGTGGCGAGCGATGTCAGCATGTCGAGCAGCGCCTCGCTGGCCTCGGACAGGAAGCCGGTCTGGGGCAGTTTGTTGGTAAGCATCTAGGGCGGTCTCCGCTGGCGCGGCAAGACTAGCAAGAAAGTCCCGTGGCACAAGGCGTTTCAGGCCGGTGCCGGCCAGGGCAGCAGGCCCAGCTTGCGCGCGGCCTCCATCGACAGGGTGGGAGACCAGATGCCCAGCGTCGCCTGGTAGGTGCGCAGCGCCTCTTGCGTCGGGGCGTCCATCGTGGCGTTGACCGGGCCGTCGTAGAGGCCGCGCGCCGCCAGCGCCCGTTGCAGCGAGGCGACCAGATCGACGGTCAGCAGCGGCGGGCAGGGGGTCTGGAACCGCGTCGGCGTGCCGTCGGGCAGGGTTTCGGCGGCCCAGCAGGCGTCGTCGGGGGCGACGAGATCGAGTTGCGCAACCGGCTCCGGCAGCGCGGGCGCGCAGGCGGAGAGGAACAGGGCGGCGGCGAGGGCAGGTCGGTATGGGGTCATGCTCGGTTTCGGCCTCTGGCGGGCTGTTAACCCAGTCTAGCGCAGGATGACGGGTGGCGCAAAGGGGGCGCTGCCCCCCGGCCTGCGGCCTCCCCCCGGAGGTATTTGTCAAAGAGAAGAAGCAGGGGGCGTCATCGCGCCAGCAGCAGGTCGAGCATCGCCGAGATATCCTCGATATCTTCCGCGATCACATGGGTCACGTCATGCGCCCGCTGCACCCGGCCCGTCACGCGCAGCATCCGTCCGGCGATCACCGCGCGGCGGAAGCGTTCGTAAAGCGCCCGCCAGACGATGACGT
>JAGRMS010000005.1 GCA_020441135.1 Pseudooceanicola sp. | reverse complement strand
GGCATCTATTCCAGCCACATGGCGGATGCGGGCAAGAGCACCAACAGCGCCTATGATGTCTCGAACGCCTCGGTGCGCACCCATGCCGTCTGGTGGCTCTGGCCGAACACCTGCCTGATGCGCTACCCGGGGCGGTCGTCGATGATCGTGCTGAACATCATCCCGGCGGGGCCGGACCGGACGCTCGAGACCTACGACTTCTACCTCGAGACGCCCGAGCCGACCGAGGCCGAACGGGAATCGATCCGCTATCTCGACGAGGTTCTCCAGGCCGAGGACATCGCCATCGTGGAAAGCGTGCAGCGGGGCATGAAGACGCCGGCCTTCACCCAGGGACGCATCGTCAACGATCCGGAGGGGACCGGGAAGTCGGAGCACGCGGTGCATCATTTCCACGGGCTGGTACTGGATGCCTACGCCGCGGGGGCACCGTGACGGCAGCGGCAAGGCTGGCGGGCCGGATTGCGCTGGTCACGGGCGGAAGGGGCGGTATCGGCCGGGCGATCTGCGCGCGGTTCCTTGCCGAGGGGGCGACGGTCTATGCCGCCGATCTCAGCGACGCCGGAAGCCTGCCCGGTGCGGCCGATGACGGCGCGCGGTTCCTCCGCCTCGACGTGACATCCGAACCCGAGGCGATCGCGGCCTTCGCCCGGGTTGCCGACGAGGCCGGGCATCTCGACATCCTGGTCAACGCGGCGGGAATCGAGATCGAGCAGACCATCGAGCAGACCTCGCTGGCCGATTGGAACCGCATCTTCGCGGTCAACGTCACGGGCACGTTCCTTGCGTCCAAACACGCGCTTCCGCTGCTGCGCAAGGCGGCCAAGCCCGACCGCACCGCGTCAATCATCAATTTCGGATCGTATGACGGGTTCATCGCCGATCCCGGCCTTGCCGCCTATTGCGCCACCAAGGGCGCGGTCCATGCGCTGACGCGCGCGATGGCTTGCGACCACGGACCGGAAGGCATCCGCGTCAACGCGATCTGCCCGGGCTACGTCGATACGCCGATGCTGCGCAGCTTTTTCGGCGGGGCCGGGTCCGGCGCGGGCGGCGGCGCGCTCGACACGGTGCTCGACGCCGTGAAGGCCGTGCATCCGACGCGCACCTGCGGCACGCCCGAGGATATTGCCAACCTGGTCAACTGGCTGGCCTCGGAAGAGGCGCGCTATGCCTCCGGGCAGCTCTGGGTCATCGACGGCGGGCTGACGGCGCAGGTCCAGCAGATGAGGTTCTGAATGCCGCTTTCGGGCAGGGCCGCCATCGTGACGGGGGGCAGCAGGGGGATCGGCCGGGCCATTGCCGAGCGGCTGGCGGCGGATGGTGCCCGCGTCCTGACCTGTGGGCGAGGGCCTCGGCCTGCCGACCTGGCCGCAGAGATTCACTGGCACGCGGCCGACGTGGCCAGGCCCGAGGATGTCGCGACGTTGTTCGCGATGGCGCGCGAGACGCTGGGCGCCGTCTCTATCCTCGTCAACAATGCCGGTATTCAGATCGAGAAGACCACGGACGAGACGACCGATGCCGACTGGGATCGCCTGATCGGCATCAACTGCCGTGGCGTCTTCAACATGTGCCGCGCATTTCTTGCGCAGGGGCCGGAAACGCAGGGCAGCATCGTTAACCTCGGCTCCATCTCCGGCGAGGTCGCCGACCGCTCGATGGCGATCTACAACGCGTCGAAAGCCTTCGTTCACGGCCTCACCAGATCGATTGCCGTCGATCACGGTCCAGATGTCCGCTGCAACGCCGTCCGGCCCGGCTGGATAGAAACCGGAATGCTTGACGCGGGCTTCGCCGGCGCCCGCGACCCCGGCATCGCCCGCGCCAGGGCGCTGGCCCGCCACGCCGCGGGGCGCTTCGGCAAGTCGGAGGACATCGCCGACATGGTCGCCTGGCTCGTTTCGGACCGGGCCGGCTTTGTAACGGGGCAGTGCTTTACCGTCGACGGCGGGCTGACCGCCGCCTCGCCCCTGCAACCGCTTCTCGGCGATTGACGGGCTGGCGCCCATGCCGAGGGAAGCGGTTCGACCGCACGGCACGCGTTCCCGATCCATCGAATGCGGGGAAAGAGGCCGTGGGCTTTTCAAGCACAAATTTGCCGTCGTGACCGGCACAGCTTCGGCGCGGTCTATCGTCGGCCTGCCTACCGTCTCGGTCCGGCGCGTTGGAGGCGACTGCGACGGGCCTGCATGATGTCCGCCGGGGATAGGCATTCCCGAAGAAGAGCCGGAAAGGACGGCTGCGCCTCTTCCTCGGCCCATTTCGTGGCAGCATTGCCGCCCCTGGAGGGCGCGACGTGGCTGAAGCGGATCGGAATCCCGCGAATGCTTCTTCTCGGGAAACCCAATCCGATTGCGGGCTTACGGCCTTGATCAAAGTCAAAGACGGGGGCGTTCGCGTCGACTAGATTCGAGATAGTTGCGAATTAATACACGAATCATTTACCCTTGAGGTTGAAACTGGGCGCAAACTGTCTCGCGACAGCGCGGTGGAGTGGGTTGAAAGCCGGGAACGTGGAGACGCACAATCCGAGCCGAAGGAATTTCCTGCGGGGCAACGTCGGTGAGAAGCGCCGCCGCCCGATGCGTCCGCCCGGGGCGCAGCCGGAGTTCGTTCGTCTCTGCGACGGATGCGGTGCCTGCGCCAGAGCCTGTCCCCAGGGTATCATCGCCGGGAATGCGTCGGCCGGTCCGGAAGTCCGCCTGGACACCCGGGCCTGCACCTTTTGCCAGGACTGCGCGCGGGCCTGTCCGACCGGCGCGCTGGCCGTGATGGAACAGCCCGGGTGGGACTGGCGCGCGACGGTCGATGCAACCTGCCTGTCCATGAACGGCATTGCCTGCCGCGCCTGCGAGGATGCCTGCGACGAACGCGCCATCCGGTTTCGCCTGATGATCGGCGGCCGGGCGGCGCCGGGGATAGACCCGGATCAATGCACCGGGTGCGGCGCCTGTGCCCCCGTCTGCCCCTCGGGTTCGATAGGCTTCATCGTTCCCGAAATCGTGCAGGAGGTCCGGGCATGAACATCTGCGGCTGCCTTGTCAGCGTCGCCCGCGACGCCCAGGCCACCGCCCGGGCGCAGATGGAGGCCATGGCCGGGGTCGAGGTCCACGCGGCCTCGGACGACGGTCGGCTTGTCGTGGTCGTCGAGGACACCGCGGACGCCTATGCCTCGGACATCATCATGGCGCTGCACAACATACCCGGCGTCTACGCGCTCACCCTGAATTTCCACCATTTCGAGGACGCCCCGTCGCGGGCGCCTGTAGCCGTCAGCCACCAGGAGATCTGACACATGACCATGTCGGAATCGCGCCGAACGTTCCTCAAGGCCACTGCCGCCGCCAGCACGGCTGCCGCCGCCGGAATCAGCCTTGCCCCCGGCATTGCCCAGGCCCAGACCCCGGGCAATGCCGACATCCGCTGGGACAAGGCGCCCTGCCGGTTCTGCGGCACCGGCTGTTCGGTGCTGGTCGGCACCAAGGAAGGCCGCGTCGTCGCCACCCAGGGCGATCCCGAGGCGCCGGTGAACCGCGGGTTGAACTGCATCAAGGGCTATTTCCT
>JAGRMS010000079.1 GCA_020441135.1 Pseudooceanicola sp. | reverse complement strand
GAGGAGTGGATTTCCGACAAGACCCGCTTCGTCTGGGACGGCCTGCGGCGGCAACGGCTGGACACGCCCTACATCTGCGAGAACGGCAAGCTGCGGAAGGCGACCTGGCCGGAAGCCCTGTCGGCTGCTGCGGCGGCGATGAAGGGCAAGAAGGTTGTGGGTCTGGTCGGAGACCTTGCGCCGACCGAGGCGGCCTTCGCGCTGAAGCAGCTTGTCGAGGGGCAGGGCGGTGTCGTCGAATGCCGCACCGACGGGGCGATGCTGCCGGCGGGGAACCGCGCCGCCTATGTCGGCACGGCCGCCATCGAGGATATCGACGCGGCCAACGGCATCCTGCTGATCGGCTGCAACCCGCGGCTCGAGGCGCCTGTGCTGAACGCGCGCATCCGCAAGGCCTGGAGCAAGGGCGCCAATGTCGGCGTGATCGGGCCGGTGATGGACCTGACCTATGACACGCATCACTTCGGGTCCGACCGCAAGGCCCTGGGCGAACATCTGAAACTCGCGCAGAGCGAGCCGGTGGGCGAGAACGAGCGCGGGATCGTCATCGTCGGCCAGGGCGCGCTGCGTGGCGCGGACGGGGCGGCGGTGCTGGCAATGGCGCAGCAGGTCGCGGCGGCGCGCGGGGCGAAGTTGCTGGTGTTGCACACGGCGGCAGGCCGGGTCGGCGCGCTGGACGTGGGCGCGGTGAACGACGCCGGCATGGGCGCGCTGGACGGGGCCGAGGTCGTCTACAACCTCGGCGCGGACGAGATCGAGATCCCGGCGGGTCCGCTGGTGATCTACCAGGGCAGCCACGGCGACCGGGGCGCGCATCGCGCCGACATCATCCTGCCGGGCGCGGCCTACACGGAAGAAAACGGCCTCTTCGTCAATACCGAGGGCCGCCCGCAGCTTGCCATGCGCGCGGGCTTCCCGCCGGGGCAGGCGAAAGAGAACTGGGCGATCCTGCGGGCGCTGTCCGCCGAACTTGGCGCGCAGCAGCCCTGGGACAGCCTCGCGCAACTGCGGCAGGCGCTGGTCAAGGCCGCGCCGCATCTGGCCCGGATCGACGAGGTCGCGGCCAACGAGGGCGAACCGCTGGCGACGGGCACGCTGGGCGACGGGGCCTTCGCCACGGCAATCGGCGATTTCTACCTGACCAACCCCATTGCCCGCGCCAGCGCGCTGATGGCGGAACTCTCGGCCAATGCACTGGCGCGCGGCCAGCAGATGGCGGCGGAATGAACCACGCGGCGCTCATATCGCCGCTGTTGCTGCTCGGCTGCACTGAGGCGCCCACGGGCGCGCAAGGCGTCTTCCTGCCGGAATACCAGGGGGTCGAGACCCGGTTGCTCGACACCGACCTGGTGCAGATCCGGGTGCAGATGACCGGCGCGCGCGACCGGCGCGACGTGACCGCCTATGCCACCTGCGCGGCGGCGCAATATGCGCTGATCCGGGGCTACGGTTTCGCGCGGCATTTGCGCACGAACTTCGATGAAAAGGGTGGCGTGTCGGGGGCGGATGCTGTTTACACCGTCTCGCCGACGCTGCCTGCCGGGCTGAAGACCATCGACGCCGAGGTGACGGTGGCGGCCTGCAAGAACAACGGGATACCAACGGTGTGAGGACCCATGGCTGACTTCCTGAACTCTCCGCTGGGCACGGGCGTGCTTATTCTCGCGCAAGTGCTTGGCGTGGTTGCGTTCGTGATGATCTCGCTCCTGTTCCTCGTCTACGGCGACCGCAAGATCTGGGCCGCGGTCCAGATGCGGCGGGGGCCGAACGTGGTGGGCGTCTTCGGCTTGCTGCAATCGGTGGCCGACGCGCTGAAATACGTCGTGAAAGAGGTGGTGATCCCCGCGGGCGCGGACCGCGCGGTCTTCCTGCTGGCACCGCTGACCAGCTTCGTGCTGGCGATGATCGCCTGGGCGGTGATCCCCTTCAACGAAGGCTGGGTGCTGTCTGACATCAACGTCGCCATCCTCTACGTCTTCGCCGTCTCCTCGCTCGAGGTCTACGGCGTGATCATGGGCGGCTGGGCGTCGAACTCGCAGTATCCGTTTCTCGCCGCGTTGCGCTCAGCGGCGCAGATGGTCTCCTATGAGGTGTCGCTCGGTTTCGTCATCATCACGGTTTTGCTTTGCGCGGGCTCATTGCACCTCTCCGCCATCGTC
>JAGRMS010000506.1 GCA_020441135.1 Pseudooceanicola sp. | reverse complement strand
CCAGTCGGTGATGTAGACGTCGTGATCCGCCAGCATGGTGCGCACCGTGCCCGCCAGCAGGGTCGCGAAATGCCCCGACATCGGCGCGACGATCAGCACCTTGGGCTGCGGCGCGTCGATGTCCTTGGCGAAGTGCAGGAGGGTGCCGAAGGGCAGGTCCAGCGCGATCTCTTCGCGCACCCTGACCACCTGGTTGCCACTCGTCACTTCCTCGATCCCCCAGGCGGGGCGGGTGTGGGTCAGCTGATAGCGCGCGATCATCTCCATCAGCGCATCGACGGGGCGGGTCAGGGCGTCGAAGGCCTGCATGAAGGGATAGCCGGTGAACCGTGTCCGCGCCGCCATGTTGCGGATCGGGGCCAGCAGATCGTCCTGGGCCTGGTAAAGTTGGTAGAGCATTTTCCGGCTGTCCCCGTCGCAAGCGTTTTCCAGAAAACTAGTGCATGCCTTGCCGCGCTGCGACAGGATTATCTGCAGTGCAGCATTTTCCGGAGATTCCCATGCCCAAGGCGACCCTGACCATCACATCGAAGAATTATTCGTCCTGGTCGCTGCGCGGCTGGCTGCTCTGCCGCATGGCGGGGCTCGATTTCGTCGAGCAGCCGGTGGACGTGGACGATCCCGAGGTGCGGCAGGAACTGCTGCTGCTGGCGCCCTCGGTCCGGGTGCCGCGGCTGAACCACCAGGGGGTCGAGGTCTGGGATACGCTTGCCATCGCCGAGTATCTGCACGAGATCTCGCCTAAGGCGAAGATGCTGCCGGCGGGGATCAGGGCGCGGTCGCACTGCCGGGCGGTGTCGGGGGAAATCCACTCGGGCTTCTATAACCTGCGGTCGGCTTTGCCCATGAATATAAAGGCAAAACACGCCGCGTTCAAAATCTTCTCGGGCGCGCGGCCGGACGTCGCGCGCGTCAAGGAAATCTGGACGGATTGCCTGACGACCTACGGCGGACCGTTCCTGTTCGGCGCGCCGACCATCGCGGATGCGATGTATGCGCCGGTCTGCACCCGCTTCCGCACCTATGCGGTGGAGATGGAGCCGCTGCTGGCCGAATACTGCAACACCATTTTCGCCTGGGAGCCGATGGCCGAGTGGTGCGCCGCGGCGGTGGCGGAGCCGGACGAGGTGCTGGAGTTGGAAGTGGAGTTTTGAGCCGGTGCGGATGTGAGTCTCGGTGCCGGGTGGAAAACGGGTGTTGTGTGCATCTGCAGCAAGCCCGGAAAATCGGCGGAGAGCCTTAAATGTGGGCGGTCGGTATCTTGGGTCTGAGGGCCTCCGGGCCCCATGATTCGATATCCTGGTGCGACCGAGAGTTCTGCCTTCGTGGGTGCCACAGTTTTTCGTGCGGGGATTGGTGGGCAGATTGCCCACCCTACAGTGCGACCGGCGCGATGCGCCCGCCCGGAACAAGGCGGCGTAGCCGCCGCCGGGCGAGCGCCCGTCCGCCCCGTCACGCCGCAGGCGTGCCTCCGGCACGACGCGGGCGCCTTTGCAACATTGCCGCGGGCACAATCGTCGGAGAACCTGGCACCATAAATTGCCATCCAACAGCGTTGCAGCGCCCACCCGGCGGACGGGCGCTCGCCCTTTATGGCCTCACGCCGCCTTTGCCTCGACCCCGAACCGCCCGTAGAAGGTTTGTCCCTTCTCGGCCATCTCGCGCAGAAGCGCCGGGCATTTGAAGCGTTCGCCGTAGGCCGCCTCCAACTGGTCGCAGCGTTCGGCGGCGTATTCCGCGCCGATGATGTCGAGCCAGCTGAACGGGCCGCCGGACCAGGGGGCGAAGCCCCAGGCGAGGATGGCGCCGACGTCGCCTTCGCGGATGTCCTCCAGCACGCCTTCCTCCAGCGCGCGGACCGCCTCCAGCACCTGCGCGAACATCAGGCGCTGCTGCACCTCGATCAGGTCGGGTTGCTCTTCGGCCAGCGGATACTTGTCCTGCATCCCCTTCCAGTAGCCCTGCCGCTTGCCGGCCTCGTCGTAATCGAAGAACCCGGCCTTGGCCTTGCGGCCCATGCGCCCGAGGCCCTCCATCCAGAAGATCATGTCGTCCGCCGGGCTGTCGGGATAGGCGTTGCCCATCGCCGCCTTGGTCGCGCGCGCGATCTTGGCGCCGAGGTCGATCGAGGTTTCGTCGGTCAGCTGGATCGGCCCGACCGGGAAGCCCAACTGCTGCGCCGCGTGGTCGATCAGGGCGGGGGCGACGCCCTCGGTGATCATCCGCGCGCCTTCGTTGACATAAGGAATGATGCAGCGGTTGCAGTAGAAGAACCGCGCATCGTTCACCACGATGGGCGTCTTGCGAATCTGGCGGACATAGTCGAGCGCCTTGGCGACGGCCACCGGCCCCGTTTCCTTGCCCTTGATGATCTCGACCAGCAACATCTTCTCGACCGGCGAGAAGAAGTGGATGCCGATGAACTGGTCCGGGCGTTTCGACGCCTTCGCCAGCCCGGTGATCGGCAGGGTCGAGGTGTTGGAGGCGAAGATGCAGGTGTCGGGGATCACCGCCTCGACCCGCTGGGTGATGTCGGCCTTCACCTTGGGGTCTTCGAAGACCGCCTCGATGATCAGGTCGCAGCCCTTCAGCTGTTCAAGGTCGGGCGTCGCGGTGATCAGGCCCAGCATCGCCGCCTTCTTCTCGGCCGTGACCTTGCCCCGCTTCATCCCCTTGTCGAGATAGCTTTCGGTATAGGCCTTGCCCTTGTCGGCGGAGGCCTGGTCGCGGTCGATCAGCACGACCTCCATCCCCGCCTGGGCCGAAACCAGCGCGATGCCTGCGCCCATCATGCCGGCGCCGAGCACGCCGAGTTTCTTGACGCGCTGGTCGGACACGTCCTTAGGCCGCACCGCGCCTTTTTCCAGCGCCTCCTTGTTCAGGAACAGCGAGCGGATCATCGCGCCGGACGACGGGTTCACCAGCACGTTGGTGAACCAGCGCGCCTCGATCTTGAGGGCGGTATCGAAAGGCACCAGCGCGCCCTCGTAGACGGCGGAGAGCAGCGCCTTGGGCGCCGGGAAGGCGCCTTGCGTCTTGCCGTTCACCATCGCGTTGGCGCCGACGAAGGTCATGAAGCCGGCCGGGTGATAGGGCGCGCCGCCGGGCATCTT
>JAGRMS010000004.1 GCA_020441135.1 Pseudooceanicola sp. | reverse complement strand
GCCGGGCGAGCGCCCGTCCGCCCCCTCGGGCGGGCGCTTTTGCAACCTCACCACAGGAAAATCCGTCGGAAGACCTGGCGCCATAAAGTGGAGACCACAATCGTTGCAGCGCCCACCCGGCGGACGGGCGCTCGCCCTTTGTTTCGCATTACTGCGCCGCCATGATCTCCGTCACCGCCCGCGCGAAGGCCTTCGACCCCTTCCCCAGATCCCGCAGCTGCTCGTATTTCACCAGCTCCGCCGGGGTCATCGCCATGTTCGGGAAGGACGTCAGCAACGTGGGGTCCAGCGCCTCCATCGCCGCCTTGTTCGGCGTCTTGTAAAGGATGTTCGACGCCACCCAGACGCCCACGTCCTTACCCAGTACATAGTTCACGAAGGCCTGCGCCGCGTCCTTGTTCTCGGACGCCGCCGTCACCACGATGGTGTCGACCCACAGATCCGACCCCTCGGACGGGATCACATACTTGATCTGGTCGTTCTCGGCGATGCCGTAGTTGCACCAGCCGTCCCAGGCGTGCACCAGCGTCGCCTCGCCCGAGACCAGCTTGGAATAGAAGGTGGTGTCATCATAGGCCAGCAGGTCTTTCTTGGCCGCCACCAGCATCTCCTTCTCCGCCGCCAGCGTGTCATCCGAGGTGTCGTTCAGCGACTTGCCCAGCGCCAGCGCCGCCGCGCCCATCAGCCAGCGGTCGGTCGACAGCATCGTGACCTTGCCCTTGAGGTCGTCCGCCGGGGCCAGCAGGTCTTTCCAGGACGCGGGCGCCCCCGTCAGGTCCGAGCGATAGCACAGCCCCGTCGTGCCCCAGGCATAGGGCATCGAATAGGTATTGCCCGGATCATGGGCGAGCTGAGTCGCCTCGGGGTAAAGGTTCGCCGCGTTCGGCACCTTCGCTGGCTCGAAACTCGCCACCAGTCCCAACTGGTGCAGCGCCTCGGCGAAGGGCGACGACACGAACAGCACGTCATAGCCCTTGCCGCCGCCCGCGACGACCTTGCCCATGATCTCCTCGTTGGTGCCATGCACCGCCAGTTCGGCCTCGATGCCGGTCTCCTTGGTGAAATTCTCCAGCAGGTCCGGCGGCATGTAGCCGTCCCAGTTCGAGATCACGATCTTTTCCGCCATCGCCCCGCCCGCGAGGGAGACAAGGGCGGCGGCAAGGCTCAGGCGCAGGGCAGTGGTGGTCATGGTGAAACTCCCGGTTGATCTGACGCGGTCTTGTCGCCGCTCGCGGTGCCCGGGGCCGGGCCAACGCCCGCCGGACCCTCAAGCCCATGTTTCCCGACCGCCCCCCGCGCTGGCAAGCGTTTTTCCCGCGCCGCGTCGCCGACCCGCAGGCAATCGCGGTGAAATGCGGCAGCACCCGCCCGTGCCGCAAGGTCACAACTGCCTGAAACCGCGCGGATTCCCCCGCGCCCCACCTTGCCGCCGCCCGCGCGCAGGCGCATCATGCCCGCCAGTCCGTATCCGAAAGGCCCCGCCCTGCTCGTCCTTCTGCTGAACCTCGCCGGTGTCACCGCCCTGCTGATCTGGTCCGTCCGCCTGATCCGCACCGGGGTGGAACGCGCGTTTTCCGTCCCCCTCCGCCAGCTGATGCGGCGGGGCGGCGAAAACCGCCTGTCCTCGGCCCTCGCCGGTTTCGCCGCCGCGCTGATGCTGCAAAGCTCCACCGTCGTCGCCATGCTCGCCGCCGGTTTCGCCGCATCGGGCGTGCTGACCGCCACCGCGGCCTTTGCCGTGCTGCTCGGGGCCGACCTCGGCTCGGCCACCGTCGCCGCGCTGCTGAACGCCCGCGCGGGCTGGCTGGAACCCCTGCTGATGCTGACCGGCGTGACCCTGTTCCTGCGCAGCGAGACCCGCCAGTGGAAGCAGACCGGCCGCATTCTCGTCGGCATCGGCCTCGTCTTCCTCTCGCTCGACCTGATCGGCCAGGCCACCGCGCCGCTGCGCGACAACGCAGGCGTCGCCGCCGTGATGCGCTATCTCGGCAGCGACCTCGCCAGCGCCTTCCTGATCGGCGCGATCTTCACCTGGGCCATCCACTCCTCGGTTGCCGCGGTGCTGCTGATCGGCACGCTGGCCGCGCAGGGACTGATGGGGCCGACCGCCGCCGCCGCGCTGGTGCTTGGCGCCAACCTCGGCGGCGCCTGCATCGCCTTCTACCTCGGGCTCGGCGGCCCGCCGGTCTCGCGCCGCATCGTGCTCGGCAACCTGCTGCTGCGCGGCGGCGGCGCGCTTCTCGCCCTCGCCGCCCTCGCCCTCGGGCTGTTACCGCTCGACCTGCTCGGAGCCACCGTCGCCGCCCAGGTCATCGCCCTGCATATCGCCTTCAACGCCACCGTCCTGCTGCTTGGCCTGCCCTTCGTCCCGCTTGTCACCCGGCTCTGCGCCGCGCTGATGCCTGACCCGGCCAGCACCCAGCCGCCCCGCGTCACCGCCCTGAACGAGGCCCTGCTCGACCGGCCCGACCAGGCCGTCACCGCCGCCGCACGCGAGGTGCTGCGCATGGGCGAGGCGGTCGAGGCGATGCTGGCCCCAGCCATGCGGCTCTACGCGCTCTGGGACGAGGCCACCGCCGACGCCGTCCGCCTGCGCGAGGCCGAGGTCAACACCATCAACTTCGAGATCAAGCTCTACCTCGCCCGCGTCACCCACGCGGCAGCGCTCTCGCCCGACCTGGCGCGGCGCGCCAACGAGCTCTCTGGCTTCGCCGTCAGTTTCGAGGCGGCGGGCGACCTGATCGAGAAGAACCTGTTGAACATGGCCCGCCGGATGAACAGCCGCGCGCTGACCTTCTCGGCGGCAGGCGCGCAGGAGCTGGCGGATTTCCACGACCGTGTGCTCGCCTCAGTCCAGCTGGCGCTGAACGTGCTGATGTCGGGCGACGCCGATGCCGCCCGGCAGCTGGCCGAGGAAAAGGAGAAGGTGCGCGAGATCGAGAAACGCCTGCACGCCGCCCACCTCGAACGGCTGGGCAAGGGCGCGGCGGAAACCGTCGATACCTCGAACATCCACCAGGAAACCGTGCGCGTGCTGAAGCAGATCAACAACGCCTTCGCCGTGGTCGCCCACCCGATCCTGTCCGAGACTGGCGACTTGCTCCCCAGCCGACTGTCAGGCCCCGAGGACTCCGCTCAGTAATGCGGCGGGCGCTCGTCGCCCACCACCACCCCGCCGCCGCCCTCGGCCTCGCGCTGGGCCTCGCGCTCCATCAGCATCTGCACGCGCCGCAACAGCAGGTCGATGTCGCCCTGCTGGCGCGTCACCACCTCGTTCAGCTCGTCGACCGTGCGGGTCAGATGGGCGATCTGTTCTTCCAGATGGGTCATGGCGGCGGCTCCTTCAGCTTTCCGATTACAGCATTTCCAGCGAAAGTGGACACCGGTTTCGCGTCCGGAAATGCGCATCAAGGAACGGCCGCAACGTCACGCCGCCAAGGCCGTTGGCACAGCCGCGCCCCGGGTGCAGGCTCTCCAAGGGGAGGATCCGCCATGACCGTCACCGTCGCAACCGCCGACCGCATCACCACCGTCACCATCGACCGCCCTGCCGCCCGCAACGCGGTGGACCCGGCCACGGCGCAGGCGCTCTACGACGCCTTCCGCGCCTTCGAGGCCGACGAGGAAGCCGACATCGCCATCCTGACTGGCGCCGGTGGCTATTTCTGCGCGGGCTTCGACCTCAAGTCGGCGGCCAGCGGCGCGGCCTCGGACTGGATCCGCTCGGTCAACATCCCGGAGAACTGGACCGATCCCGTCGCCCAGCCGATCCCCGGCCCGATGGGCCCGTCCCGCCTGATGCTGTCCAAACCCGTCATCGCCGCCATCGAAGGCCCCGCCGTCGCGGGCGGCATGGAACTCGCCGCCTGGTGCGACCTGCGGATCATGGCCCAGGGCGCGACCACCGGAGTCTTCTGCCGTCGCTGGGGCGTCCCGCTGATCGACGGCGGCACCGTGCGCCTGCCTCGCATCCTTGGCCAGGGCCGCGCCACCGACCTGATCCTGACCGGCCGCGCGGTGGACGCGGACGAGGCCCTGACGCTCGGCTTCGCCAGCCGGACCTGCCCGCAAGGCGAAGCCCTGACGACGGCCATGGCCATCGCCCGCGACCTTACCCGCTTCCCGCAGGGCTGTTTGCGCGCCGACCACCTTTCGGCCCGCATGGCCCCGCAAGACCTCGCCGC
This sequence comes from Pseudooceanicola sp., assembly GCA_020441135.1. Taxonomy (GTDB): domain Bacteria; phylum Pseudomonadota; class Alphaproteobacteria; order Rhodobacterales; family Rhodobacteraceae; genus Seohaeicola_A. The sequence continues at coordinate 35,817 of JAGRMS010000004.1, read as the reverse complement.
CGCCCTGCGCCGCGAATGGCGCTCGGTCCTGTCCTTCGGGGCCGAAGGCCAGGCCGGTGCCGCCCGCTTTGCCGCCGGCAAGGGCCGGGGCGGCGATTTCGCCAGCCTCTGAAGATGCGCGGAGGGCCTGTAAGCCGGATTCTGTTCCCGGCGGGTCGCCCCGCCGTTCGATGGCCATTCCTCTGCGACGCCCGTCACCGGACGCCTGATGCTGCCAACCCGACCCCCCGTCGGCAGAAGCGGGCCTAGCGGCGGTTTCCCCGAAGGGACCAGTCCCGCGCGGGGGTCCTATTCGGCATTGCTCCCGGTGGGGCTTGCCGTGCCGCCGCTGTTGCCAGCGGCGCGGTGGGCTCTTGCCCCACCGTTTCACCCTTGCCACCCCGAAGGATGGCGGTCTGTTCTCTGTGGCGCTTTCCGTCGGGTCTCCCCGCCCGGGCGTTACCCGGCACCGTTGTCTTCCTGGAGTCCGGACTTTCCTCGACGCGGGTTGCCCCGCCCCGCGGCCATCCGGCCCTCCGCGCGGGGGATGCTTTGACAGCCCCCGCGCCACCGGTCAAGCGCCGCCTTTGTGATCTGCTTCACAGAACGCGCTCGCAGGGGAACCTACCCTGAACCGATGCAGTTTTGCTGAGCGGCGGGCGACTCACCCCGGCGTGTCTGCGGGAGACGACGATGACCGAACTCAAGGCCGCCCTCGCGCGACTGGGCCGGGATCACGGCTATTACAACCCCGACGCGGGCCTGTTCGACGCCCTGCGCAAGCTGCTGGCGTCCCCCGAGGCCCCCGACGCCGAACGCGAGGCGCGCCGCCTTGCCCGCCTGCTGCGCCTGCGCGCCCGCGCCACCGATGCCGTCGCCGCCAGCCGCTTTGCGCCGATCCGCGGCCAGACGACCGAGACCTGGGGCCAGTGGTGGGCCGCCGTCGGCGAACACGGCGAGGATTCGGACCCGGCCCGCAAGGCCCGCGGCGCCTACCTCAGTGCGCTGCTGAACCACGACTGCGAGTTGCGCTGCCGCCTGCTCGACTGCGCCCTGCTGGTTGCCGAATCCGGCCGCCAGGCGCGGGACATCGGCGCGCTGCTCGACCAGCTCAAGGCCGCTGAGCGCGGCCAGCGCAGCGGCGACCTCCGCGTCGCGACAGCGATGCAGGGTCTGCGCACGACGCTGGCCCGCCTGGTGCGCGGCCACGGACGCATCGTCGAACTGGCGGAGGCCGAGTCGCGCCGGATCGACACCATCAAGAAATCGAACGACAGCTGGATCAGCGACATCGAGGCGCGCACCCTTGGCGATGCGGTCCGCAAGGCGCTGGTGGCGCTGGGCATAGCCGCCTGAGAACACCATACGGGCGCCTCTTTCCTTGGCGGGTTCGAATCGCTAAGTCTCGGCCCATGCCCGCGATGAACATCCCGACTCTGCTGACCACCCTGCGCCTTCTGGCCGCGCCCGGGCTTGCCGTGATGTTCCTGTTCTTCGCCCGCCCCTATGCCGACTGGTTCGCGCTTGTCCTGTTCCTCGGCGCCGCGATCACCGACTGGTTCGACGGCTACCTCGCCCGCATGTGGAAGCAGGAGACGCGGATGGGCGCGATGCTCGACCCGATCGCCGACAAGGCGATGGTGGTCATCGCCCTGATGGTGATCGTCGGGTATTCCTCGATGTCGCCCTGGCTGGTGCTGCCCGCGACGGTGATCCTCTTCCGAGAGGTTTTTGTCTCGGGCCTGCGCGAATACCTCGGCAATGTCTCGGGCACGCTCAAGGTCACGAAGCTCGCCAAGTGGAAGACCACGGCCCAGATGGTCGCCATCGCGGTGCTGTTCAGCCAGGGCATCTTCGAGCATTTCCTCGGCGTCGCCATGTGGGGCATGGACCAGCCCGAGATCGAAGAGGTCTTTTCCGGCGCGGTCCCCGACAAGCACGGGCTGGTGTGGAAAGCGACCGGCGAACTCTGGGCCGGCCGCGCCGGCATCTGGCTGTTGTGGATCGCGGCGGCGCTGACGCTGCTGACAGGCTACGACTATTTCCGCAAGGCGCTGCCCCATCTGAAGGAGAGGCGCTGATGGACGTTCTTTATTTCGCCTGGGTCCGCGAACGCATCGGCCTGCCGAAGGAACGGATCGAGACGCAGGCCGCCACCGTGGCCGAACTGGTCGAGGAGCTGCGTGCGCGCGAGGACCGTTACGCCGCCGCCTTCGCCGACCTCTCGGCGCTGAGGGTGGCGGTGGACCAGGAACTCACCGATTTCTCCGCGCCGCTGGCAGGCGCGCGCGAGGTCGCCTTCTTCCCGCCGATGACCGGCGGCTGAGATGCGCGTCGCCGTCCAGTCCGCCCCCTTCGACTTTGCCGCCGAGGCCGCGGGTTTCGGCCAGGGCCCGGGTGTCGGCGCGGTTGTGACCTTCACCGGCGTCGTGCGCGACGACGGCGGCATGGCAGCGATGGAGATCGAACACTATCCCGGCATGACCGAAAAGGCGCTTAAGGCCATCGCGGCCGAGGCGATGGTGCGCTGGTCCCTCTCGGACGCGCTGGTGATCCACCGCCACGGGCGCATGGAACCGGGCGAACACATCATGATGGTCGCCACCGCCGCCGCCCACCGCCAGGCCGCCTTCGAGGCGGCGGAGTTCCTGATGGACTACCTCAAGTCCCGCGCGCCCTTCTGGAAAAAGGAATTCCGCGCCGACGGATCGGACTGGGTGGCCGCCAAGGACACGGACGAAGAGGCGCTGGGCCGCTGGTAGGATCGGTGCTTTGCACCCATTCCTGCGCCTAGTTCTTCGCGGTCGTCAGGATCCGGCTGTCCAGCGACAGGATCGCCGCCTCGTTCTTCGATGCGAATGTCTGCAAGGCCTCGGCATAGCTCTGCGCCGATTCCGAACTCGGCAGCTGCCCGTCGAACAGCGGCTCGGTCGAATGGATCACGATCACCTTGCTCTTGCCCAACACGCTGTCGTCCACCCGGAACGCCAGTTTGCCCGTCCCCGCCGCCTCGGCCAGCGGAAAGGCCACGCGCACCCGCACCTGCCCTGCCTGTCCGTCGCGCAGAGCCGCGACCGAATTGTCAAGCTGGCTCAGGATCGGCAGCATGTGCAGCACGTTTCCCGACACGTCGATTACCGAAACGGTCAGGTAGCCGTCCGTCACATCCGGCGGCAACACCACGTCGATCACCGGGTTTTCACCGACGAAGAACCGCCCCGAGGGGTTCGGCTCGTTCCGGTCGCCCACGGTAAAGGCGATGCCGATGTCGCTCGAAGGGGCCTTGGGCAGGTGGCTCTCGATCAGGCAGAGCGTCGGGTTCAACACCTCGACATCCACCACCACCTGCCGCTTGTCCGCCAGCGCGGTCAGCCCGTCGAACAGCTTCACCCGCGTCGCTGTATCCGCCACCCGGCCCGACACCACGATGCGCGCGTCCGGACCATAGCCCACGGCCGTCGCCCCCGGCGCGGTCAGCTGGCCGCAGTCCGCCACCTGCGCCAGCAGCCCGGCCACCTTGGCGGTCGGCAGGAACAGAGGCTGGAACGCGATCTCGGCATTGCCTTCCAGTGCGCCCGGCAGGTCGGTGGCCATCGAGGCCATCAGCTGCTTCTGCACCGCCTCGTCCGTGGTCTTGCCGGTGACATGGCCCCGGTTGCCGCTGACCGACAGCTTCCACTCTGGCAGGTCGTCGATCGCCTCGATCGTGGCGATCACGTCCTCGCCCCAGCTTGGCGCGATCTCGCCCCGCGCCAGCGTCAGCTGCGCCTCGCCGTTCTGCGCGTGCATCAGTTCCGTCAGCCGCTGGATCAGTGCCTCGGAGGGCATGTTGCCCACCGCGCTCGGTGCCTTGCCCTCGGCGCGCGCAACCAGCAGGGTATAGGGGTCTGCGACCGGGCGCTTGTCGCCGACGATCCCGTCCAGCGCCCCGCTGAACCAGGCCCCGGCCCCACCCGCCGCGATCAGCACCACCAGCAGCCCCGCCACCAGCCCGCCCTTGCCGCCCGACTTCGCCACAGGCAGCGGCGCGGCCTTCGCAGGCTCCGCTTTCCGCGCAGGCGGCACCGTCTCGATCCGCGCCCGCGTCAGCGGCGCGATCACCGTCGCATCGCTGTCGAGGCTCCCGGCCTGCGGGTCGTCGATGAAGGCGACCACATCCGCCGCCGTCTGGAACCGGTCGGCGGGCAAAGGTGCCGTCATCCGGTCGATCAGCGCCTTCAGCGGCTCGGGCACGCCGTTGGTGTCCAGCCGCTCGCTCTTCTTCTGCACAACCTCCAGCGGGTTGCGCCCCACGTCCGGCGGCCGCCCCCGGAAGTTCGCCAGCAGCAGCGCCCCCAGCGAATAGATGTCGGTGCGCTGGTCGGTCTGCCCGCTCAGCTGTTCCGGCGCGGCATAGGCATACTTCCCGGCGAACTCGTTGCCGACAATCGTCTCGGCGCCGGGATTGGTGTCCTTGGCAATGCCGAAATCGATGATCACCGCCTGCGCCGGATCGCCGCCCTTGAGGATGATGTTGTCCGGCGACAGGTCGCGGTGGACGATGTTGCGCTTGTGCGCCGCGTTCAGCCCCTCGGCCACCCGCCGCGCCACCACCAGCAGTTCCTCCGCCGGCATCGGCCCCTGCTTGAGCCGCTTGTCGAGGCCCGGACCCTCGACATAATCCATCAGCAGGTAGACCTGCCCGCTCTGCGTGCGCGAGCATTCCGAATAGCGCACCACCGCGTCGTGGCGGATGTCGCGGATCTCTTCCTCGCGCGTCAGCAGCACGAGATAGTCGTCGTTGCCGGTGAACTCGGCCTTCAGCACCTTCAGCGCCATCAACCGCCCGGATATCTCGGACCGCGCCTTGTAGACGTCCGATGTCCCGCCGCGGCCCAGCAGGGCCTCGATCCGGTAGGTATTGTTCAAGAGCTCGCCAGGCTGAAAGGCATCTCCGGGACGCGATTCAACCATGGCGCATTCTCCAACGGGACTGGCTTGCCGGGACGATCAGAGGGTTCAGCCCAGCGCCTGGAACTCGACCCGGCGGTTCACGTCCGCCTTGGGATCGGCCGCGTCGAAAGGTTTGCTCTCGCCCATGCCGACCGCTTCCAGCCGGGTGTCGGCGATGCCGCAGTCGCTGACCATGAACCGCTTGACCTCCTGCGCCCGCAGCAGTGACAGGCGCTGGTTGTAGGCCGCGGTGCCCGAACTGTCGGTATGGCCGATGATCTGGAACAGCGCCGCATCCACCGACTTCATCGCCTCGCACAGCGCGGCGAGTTTCGGCTTCTGGTCTTCCCGCAGCGACGCGCTGTCGAAATCGAAGCTGACCTGCACGTTCACCTGGTCCTCGCGCGCCACCTCGTTATAGGCGGCGGGGGTAGCGACCGTGGTCGTGTCGGTCTGGGCCGTGGTGGCCTGGTTGCCGGTCGGCACGATGACCAGCCCGCGCGTCTTCTGCTTGTTCAGCTTTTCGGTGATCTGCGCGGCGGTCATCTCGGAACTGGACTGGGCGACCGTTGCGGCAGGAAGCCCCAGCGCGAAGCCGGCAGCCAGAGAAATTGCGAGAACCTTGTTGAAACGGATCATGGATCGCTTTCCCTTGTGTAGCCGTATGGGTTACGGAGTGAGTCTATACCCTGCATGGGTATCCCACAACGGTGCATTTGTTCCGTGAACTGGGTCACGTTGGTGGAAAAAAAGCGAAATTCCGGTGGCGTGCGCCCCGGCGGCATTCGGTAAGGAGAGCGGATCATGCGCTATGTCCCGGCCATCATCGTGGCGATCGCGCTGCTGCTGGTCCCGGTGATCTGGGTGCTGCTCAGCTATCTGCTCCAGAACCAGGAAAGCTTCGAAGGATCGGCAGTGGACTCCGGCGCCCGGATCGAGATCGAGGTGCTGCGCCAGCAGGTCGAGGACTTGCAGGAACGCCTCGCCCAGGTGCAGACCGAAGTGGCCCAGATCCCCCGCGGCATCTCGGGCGGCGGCCCGTTCGAGCCGAACCAGGACGAGGAAGACGCCATCCTGCGCGGCAACGGCCCGAACGCCATCCTGGATTCCTACGCGCAGGTGGTGCTGATCGCCAACCGAACGGACGTGAACAACGGGCTCGAGGTCGCGGGACCGGACTACCTCGAAGCCAAGCTCGGCCGCCCGCGCGAGGTGCTGACCGACACCTGCGAGGCGATGACGAACGAGGCTTTGAAGGCCAAGCTCGTGCTGGAAGAGGTCGGCCCGATCCGCGTGCGGATGCTGCAACCCGCCGTCGATTCCCTGCGTCGCGTGTTCGCCAACGTCGAACGCGCCGACCCCGACCTCTACGCCCGCATCAACACGTCGGGCTCGCTCTGCGTCCGCCGCATCCGGGGCACCGTCGACCGCCTGTCGACCCACAGCTACGGGCTGGCGGTGGACCTCAACATCGACGGCCAGCTCGACATGTTCACCGACGGCAAGACCCAGCTGGGCCTGACCATCCTCGCCGGCTTCTTCAACCAGGAAGGCTGGGTCTGGGGCGCGGGCTTCAACCGCGAGGACTCGATGCACTTCGAGATCAGCCGCAAGCAGCTGGACGAGTGGCTGGCGAACGGCGAGTTGTAGCGTCTACTCGCTCAGCCCGTAGGCCAGCCGGATCGACTTCTTCGTCCCCTCGCCATACTCGCCGTCCAGCGCGCCCGCGTAAAAGCCGAACTCCTTCAGGCGGCCCTGCAAGGCCCGCCGGGTCTGGCGGGTGAACATGTTCGGGCGCTCCAGCAGCAGGTTCAGCACATCGGCGCTGCCCGACCGCAAAGCGGCGTAGAGATACTCGGCGGCATCCTCCGGGCCCTTCGACGGGATCAGCCCGTCGTCGATCAGCGCGGCAAAGTTGAACTGGGCCTGCGGGTGGCGCAGGTCGGCGGCGCGCTCGAAATACTCCAGCGCCTTTTTCGGATCGGCGGGCAATCCCAGCCCGCCCTGGTAGTGCAGGAACCCGAGGTCGTTGATCGCATCCGCGAAATCCTGTTCCGCCGCCGCCTGGTACAGCTCCAGCGCCCGCGCCTCGTCGCGTTCCACCCCGGTGCCGCGCTCGAACAGCTTGGCCAGCTCGAACTGCGCCTCGGGCGATCCGGCCTTCGAGGCGCGTTCGAGGAAGGCCACCGCTTCCTTTGGGTCGAACCGGCCTTCGTTCGGGTTCAGCCGCATGTAGGCCAGCCCCAGCATCGACCGCGTGTCGCCCATGTCGGCCAGAGCCAGCAGCTGCTGCTCCTGGTCCGGCTTGATCCGCGTCCAGGCGCTCAGCACGTCGTCGCCGCCGCTGCCGACCGCGTCGGCGCCACCGCCCACCATGTAGAAGGGCACGCCCGACAGCGAGCCGTAGGTGTGTGGCTCCTGCAGGTTGTTGGTGGTCTCCAGCACGCGGTCGCGCACCTGGCGGAACATCAGGCTGATCTCCAGCCCGGGCACCACCATCTTCTCCATCAGCGCCTTGGCATAGGGGCTGTTGTCGCCCGTGCCGTCCAGCGCCACTTGCCCGTCCTTCGCGGCAAAGGCGACCAGCGTGCCGCGATCCGGGTCCGCCGGGGCCAGCCCGCCGCTGCCCCGCGTCGCGTCGTCGGTCGCCTGTCCTTCCGCGGGTTCCTCCGACTTCAGGTCGATGAAGTCCCCCAGCGGGTTGTTGCGGCAGGAATCGAGGATCACCACCCGCATCTTGCGCGCCCGGTCCACCGCCGCCAGCAATTGCTTCAGCGACACCGACTGCCGCTGCACGTCCCGGTTGGACGACACCTGCGCATCCACCGGAATGAGGAAGTTCTCGCCCTGCACCTCGACCCCGTGACCCGCGTAGTAGATCAGCGCCAGATCGGCCGTTTCCGCCCGAAAGGCAAAGTCGTCCAGCAGATCGAACAGCTGGGCCGAGGTCGAATCCACTGCCAGCGTCACGTCGAAGCCGATCCCGCTCAGCGTCCTCGCCATCGCCTCGGCGTCGTTGCGGGTATTGCTCAGCGGCTCGATCGTCTGGTAGGCGCCCATGCCGATAACCAGCGCCACCCGGTCCGAAGCGGCCCCGGCCAGTGTCGCGGCCATGCAGAGCGTCCAGGCGGCGACGATGCGGATCGCCAGAGTCATCATATTGGTGGTGCTCGCAAATCTCTTGGTCAACATGGCGCACTCTATCCCTGCCGCCGGGGAAACGAAATATCGGAATTCCGGCCTTGACGGTCGTTTCACGCTTAACAGGGCCGCGTTCAACGGACTGTGACCGGGTTCATAGAGGCCCGCGCCATGCAGAGATATTCTGAACAGGCAACGCCCGGAGGCCAAAGCCATGAAACGCCTGACCGTCCTGCTGCTCGGCCTCGCCGGGCTGTCCCTTGTCCAGCCCCCTGCCAGCGACCGGCTGATCGCGGCGGACGGCAGCGCCACGCTCCTGGGCCAGTCGACCGGCGGCCGTGGCGGCTCGGGCGGCGATGGGGGCGGCTTCGGTTTCGGCGGCGCGGCCTTCGACGCACAGGGACGCCCGGTCAACCCGGCACTCGCCGCGGCCGTGCCCTTCCCGGCGCAGATCGTCGGCGTGATGAAACGCAGCGCCCAGGTCTGCCGTGGCGTGCCCGACGAATACGCCATCGACTGCCTGATCGTCCACCTTCGACAGGCCCTTTCCGTCACCCCCCAGGCAGGCCGCTACGCCGAGGTCCACAACGCCCTCTCCGACGCGGTGAGGAAACTCGACCGCCTCGTGGTTGCCAACCGCGACGAGTCCAAACCGATGATCCGTGTGCAGGCGGGCGGCGTCTCCACACCCCGGATGCGCGCGATCCGGCCCGACGCCGTGCGCCGCGCCAATGCCGAGGCGGCGACGATCGTGGCCGAGGCCGAGACCGTGCTGCTGCGCTCTGCCGCCCGGTCCGGCGCGAAACTGGAGTATACCCGCATCGCCGAGGCGGTTGGGTCGAACAAGCTGCTGCTGCGGTCCTAAAGCCGCTCGACGTTGCGCCGCAGAATGCGCATGACGCGCAGCCAGGCTTCCAGATCTTCCGGCTCCACGCCCTCGATCAGCCGCGCCTCGCGGCTCAGCGCCCGTTCCAGGATGCGGTCGTGCAGCGCCAGCCCCGCCGCGCTCAGGCTCAACATCTTGCGCCGCGGGTCATTCCCCGAGGCCGCCGCCTCCAGGAACCCAAGCTCGTCCAGCCGCGCCACCGACCGGCTGACCGCGGACTTGTCCAGCATGATCACCTCGCAGACCCGCGAGGCCGGAATCCCCGGCTCGGTCGCGATCCAGGACATCACCCGCCATTCCGTGACCCCGATCCCGAACTCGCGCAGGTAAAGCTGCGATGCCCCCCGCGACAACGCCGTGTTCACCGCCGTCAGGAAATACGGCGCATAGGAGTCGATATCGATGACACGCCGACCATCCGGGTTGGTCGTGACCGGCTGCGACAGCCGCCGGGATGGGCAAAGGTGATCCTTCAATAGGGCAATCCTACATAATTCCGTGCCAATGTCTCCTGCGCCGCGCGCAGCTCTTGCAGGTGGGCAATCTCCGCCTGCTGCATGCGGATATCGAAATCCGAGCGGTCAGGGAAGCGGTGCAACAGGCTCGTCATCCACCAGCTGAACCGCTGTGTCTTCCAGACCCGCGCCAGCGCCTTTGCCGAATAACCGTCGATCCCGGCGCTGTCGCGTTCGCCATAGAAGGCCCGCAGGCCCCGGTGCAGGTAGTAAACGTCCGACGCCGCCGAATTCAGCCCCTTCGCCCCCGTCGGCGGCACGATATGCGCCGCGTCCCCGCAGAGGAACAGCCGCCCCCAGCGCATCGGCTCGCAGACGTAGGACCGCAACGGCGCGATGGATTTCTCGATCGACGGTCCCGTCACAAGGCTCTGCGCAACCGAATCGGGCAGCCGCCGCCGCAACTCGTCCCAGAAGGCATCGTCGGACCAGTCCCCGGCCTTATCCGACAGGTCGCACTGCACATAATAGCGCGACAGGTTGGCGTTCCGCATCGAACAGAGCGCAAATCCCCGCTGAGAGCTGGCATAGATCAGCTCGTCATGCACCGGCGGCGTCTCGGACAGCACGCCCAGCCACCCGAAGGGATAGACCTTCTCGAACTCGCGCCGCACGCTCGCCGGGATCGACGTGCGGCTGACCCCGTGAAACCCGTCGCAGCCCGCCACGAAGTCGCAGTCCAGCCGCATATCCTGGCCGTGCTGGCGGAAGGTGACGTAAGGCTTGTCGCTGTCCAGATCGTGCAGCACCACGTCCTCGACCTGGAACAGCGTGCTGCCGCCGCTCGCTTCGCGCGCGTCATACAGGTCGCGCGTCACCTCGGTCTGACCGTAGACCGTGACCGTCTGCCCCGCCAGCTCGGCAAAGTCGATGCGCACCTGCTCGTTGTCGAAGGACAGGATCGCACCCTCGTGGACAAACCCCTCTTCCACCAGCCGACGCACCACGCCCGCCTCGTCCATCAGCCGGACGAACCCGCTCTCCAGCACCCCCGCCCGGATGCGCGACAAGACATGCGCCTTGGTCTGGCGTTCGAGGACCACCGCCTCGATGCCCTCCTTCATCAGCAGTTGCGAAAGCAACAGGCCGGACGGCCCGCCGCCGATGATGGCCACCTGAGTGCGCATGGGGATACGATCTCCTAAAGTTGTATCCCGGATGTTCCTCCAGACAGTTGCGTTGTCAACTCATTTCAGAGCCTGCCCGCTTCCTCCAGAACTTTCCGTGCAGCACGGAAACACTCCAGCGCCTGCGGCACGCCGCAATAGATCGCCACGACATGGATGATCGCCCGGATTTCCTCGACCGACACGCCATTGGTCAGCGCGCCCCGGCAGTGCAGCTCCCATTCGTGCATCTTGCCCAGCGCCCCCAGCATGGCGAGGTTCATCATGCTCCGCGTCTTCGGGTCGATCGCGTCGTCGCCCCAGCCAAAGCCCCAGCACCAGGCCGTCATCGCCTCCTGGAACGGCCGGGTGAACCCGTCCGCCGCCGCCAGGTTCCCGTCGACATACTCGGCCCCCAGCGTCGCCCGCCGCTGTTCCAGCCCCTTCAGGAAAAGATCTTCGTCAAATACGTCGCTCATGTGTCGCCTCCGTCGCTGCATTCGGCTGCGAACCTGTGCTGAATGCGCGCCGCTGACAAGACGGAGACGGGCGGATGCGCGCGCAGTTCGACATGGCCCTGGACGCGATGCACGCCACCTTCGCGGCGGTGCCCGCCCTGCGCGAGTTCAGCCCGCTCCCTGCCGGATCGCGCTTTGTCGAACGTCTGCCGAAGGCCGTCCCGGTCGTACCCCAGTTCGAACGCTGCACCCTGACCCCGGTACCCGAGGCCGATGCCCTGTTCCGGGCCGCCCGCGCGCTGGCTCCCCACGTCCAGTGGTATCAGGGATACACGGAAGAGAAGGCAGGCCGCGACTTCGCCAGGAACGCCGGATACTTCGAACTGCTTGGCGTCGACGGCCACTTCAACGCGCCGGGCCTTTCGGCCTTCCTGCTCTACCTTGGTCCGAACCTGCATTACCGGCGGCACTGGCACGAAGCGGAAGAGCTTTACTACATCATCGCGGGCGAGGCGTATTTCCAGGTCGATGGCGAGGAAACTCCCAGCCTGTTGCGCCCCGGCGATTCGCGCTTTCACGCCAGCTTCCAGCCGCACCAGACCATGACCGGCCCGCAGGGCATCCTCTGCCTCGTGCTCTGGCGCGGCGCCGGACTGAACGGACCCCTGGAAATGGAAACCGCGCCGGGCGCCTGAATGGCGCGGGCGCGGCAATTCGGATCAGGTCTGGCCGTCAGGCTCAGACGTAGTAGGTGCCACCCAGCACTTCGCGGGCGATCTGGTCACGGCGCAGGCCGCGCTTTGCCAGCTCTTCGTCGCTCATTGCCGACAGGACCGACAGCTTCTGAAAGCGCGGATCGGCCTCGGCCATACGGACGAGAACGTCGAGTGCGCGCGAGAAGAAGCCTTTGCCGTCATGGGCAACCGCAACCGGGGCAGTGGAAACATAAGCCATTGGAAACCATCCTTCGTATCAGCTGTTTCTGCTCGCCACCCAAAGTAGATGCTGCACCGCAGCATGACCACCCACGACGAAGGAATGCCCGCCTTGCATCTTTTGCAACGCAGCAATTGACGCTAAGCTGCGCCAAATCGGCACGGCAGGTGACGCGGGTCGGCATAACGCGACGTCGCAATCGGGGCCGACAGGGGTAGGGGCAATGCGATGGCCGGACAGACCGAGACGGTTCTGAACGCGATTCTCGAAGGCATCGACCGGGGCAACCTGAACCCCGGCGACATCATCGAGGAAGGCGCGCTGATGGCGGCGCACGCCGTGTCGCGCACGCCGGTGCGCGAGGCGCTGATCCAGCTCGAAACCGCCGGGCTGATCCGTCGCCTCCCGCGCAAGGGCGCGGTGCTGTTCAAGCCGACTCTGGAAGAGTTCCTGTCGATCCTCGAGGTCAACATGCGCCTTGAAGGCCAGGCCGCCGGGCTGGCCGCCCGCCGCCTGTCACCCGGCAACGCTGCCGATCTCGAAGACGCCACGGCCGCCTGCGAGGCCCACGCTCGTGATCTCGGCGACGCCGAACCGGATGCCTACTACCAGCTGAACATGCGTTTCCACGAGGTGGTGGCAATCAGCAGCGGCAACCCCTTCCTGCTCGATCTCGTCAAGACCAACGGGCGCAAGCTGCTCGCCTACTACCGCGCCGCCTACCGCTATCCCGGCACCATCGCACACTCCGCCCAGGAACACCGAACCCTCGCCACCCTGATCGCCCAGCGCCAGGCCGACGAGGCCGAGGCGCTGATGATCCGGCATCTCGGTTTCGATCATGCCACGGTGATGGACCTGCTGGCGGCGCTCGCCTGACCCTGCTCGAAGAACCGCGCCACCGTTTCGGCAAACGCGCCCCTGTCGGCGGGCCGCGTCATCGACCCACGGGCACGGGCAACCGTCTCCGCCCCAAGATCGTTCGCGAAGGCGTCGGTCAGGGCGGCGAAGAAGTCCGCGCTCATTTCGGGATGGTGCTGCGTGGTGAAGACATGACGACCGATGGAAAACCCCGCCGCCGGGCACCCCTCGCTGCTGGCCCAGACCCGGGCGCCGTCGGGCAGTTGCGTCACCTGCTCGCCGTGACTGGCATAAAGGTGCAGCGGATCGGGCAATGCCCTCGCCCAGTCCGGCACGTCGCCCAGTTGCATCGGCACCAGCCCATGCACGAACCCGCCCGGATTGTCCCCGACCGCCCCGCCCAGCGCCAGCGCCAAAGCCTGATGCCCGAAGCACGCCCCGAACACCGGCAACCGCGCAGCCACCGCCTCGCGCAGCAGCACCAGCAACCGCCCGACCCATTCAGCGCCAGAGTTGACCGATGCCGGACTACCCGTCACGATCGCCCCGTCAAACCCGCCCAGCGAAGCCGGAAACACTCCGTCCTTCACCGCGAAGACCCGCGTTTCCCAATCCGGCCGCGCGAATTGCACCAATGCCGTGAATTTCTCGCCGTCTTTCGGATGGACCTGCGCGAATGCACTCTCATCCGTATTGGTCATCAGGACCGCCAGCCGCATCCTCGAAATCCGCTATACATATTTATGCTTCACATTAATATACTCCGATCCAAGCCGAACGGAAAGCGACCATGACAGTCTGGATCCCCTCCGACAACGGCCATGCCGACCTGACCAGCCACGACACCTTCGCCGCCGGTCCGCCGCTGAACACCTTCGCCCGCCTGCGCGCCGAGGATCCCCTGCACTGGACCGAATACGCCGCCGGGCAGGATTTCTGGTCCGTCACCCGCCACGCCGACATCGCCGAGATGAACAAGCAGCCGACCCTGTTCAGCTCTGCCCAAGGAATCCGGATGGAGGACCAGACCCCCGAAGAGTACCTCGCCCGCCGCACCTTCCAGGAAACCGATCCGCCCGAGCATTCCCTGACCCGGATGAAGCTGTTCAACGCTTTCTCGCGCACCACCATGGCCGCCTACGAGGACGTCATCCGCGACCTCTGCCAGGGCATCCTCGACACCGCGCTGGAACAGGGCACCTTCGACGCCACCAAGGACATCGCCCGCCAGCTGCCGATGCGGATGCTTGGCCGCATCGTCGGCCTGCCCGACGAAGATCTCCCCTGGCTGGTCGAAAAGGGCGACGCGCTGATCGCCAATACAGACCCTGATTTCACCGCCCATGTCCTCGACAGGCTCGACACCGACGCCTTCCGCCTGATGCCATTCAACTCTCCCGCCGGGGCCGAGCTCTACGCCTATGCCCGCGACCTGATGGAGTCGAAGGCGGCGCAGGGCGACACCGGCGGCATCCTGCACATGATCCTGCAACCGGCCAAGGACGGCTCCACCATCACCGAGACCGAGTTCCGCAACTTCTTCTGCCTGCTCGTTGCCGCCGGGAACGACACCACCCGTTATTCCATCGCCGCCGGCATCCAGGCGCTCTGCCACCAGCCCGAACTGCTGGCGCAGATGCAGTCGGGCACCGTCTGGGACACCGCCCCCGACGAGATCATTCGCTGGGCCACCCCCGCGCTCTACTTCCGCCGCACGGCGACGCAGGACTACGCGATGCACGGGAAAACCATCCGCGAAGGCGACAAGGTGCTGCTCTGGTGGATCAGCGGCAACCGCGACGACGCTGTTTTCATAGACCCTAACAGGGTCGATCTGGCCCGAACCCCCAACCGCCACCTCTCCTTCGGCCAGGGCGGGCCGCACGTCTGCCTTGGCATGTGGCTCGCCCGCCTCGAAGTGCGCGTGCTGTTCCAGGAACTTGCCAAGCGGCTGAAATCCATCGAACCTGCGGGCGATCACCGCTTCCTTCGCTCGAACTTCGTCGGCGGGATCAAGGAACTGCCCGTCCGCGTGACGCTCGCCTGAGGAAGACAGAATGAAGACCCGCCTGCGCGCCCTGTTCTGCGATCACCTGTCCATCATGCGGGGCAAATACCTTCCCCACTCCAAGCTGCGCGACGACAGCACCCGCTTCTGCCTATCGGTCTTCGGCACCCACTACGACCGCGACCTGCTCGACGCACCGGGCGCCAAGGTGAAGCAGGGCCTGCCCGACATGGACCTGCGCTGGCGCGCCGACGACATCCGCGACAGCTGGGAGGCGGATACCCAGATCGTGCTCGGCGACCTCTACGACGAGGAGGGCGAACCCCTCGCCCTCTGTCCGCGCGGCGCGCTGAAACGCGCGGTGGCCGACTGGCGGGCGCAGGGCCTCACCCCCAAGGTCGGGATCGAGCTCGAGGCCTACGCCTTCCAGGCTGACGACAAGGGCCGCCTGATGCCCTACGACGCCCCGGGCGGCGTGGTCTACGGCACCGGCTCCTTCGCCGACCCCCTGCGGTTCAACGACCGGATCTGGGAGATGGCCGACCGGCTCGGCTTCTCGCTCGACCTCATCACCAGTGAATTCGACACACCCCAGTTCGAATACACCCTCACCTTCGACGACGCCCTGCGCGCGGTCGATGACATCGTGCTGTTCCGCCTGATGGCCCGCGAGATCGCGCTGGAATACGGCGTCGTGCTGACCTTCATGCCCAAGCCCATCGCCGAATGCGGCGGCTCGGGGATGCACGTCAATTTCTCCTTCACCGATGCGGACGGCAACAACATGCTCGCCAACGGCCCCAAGGGCGGGCCGGAGAACATGAACGACCTCGCCCGTGGCTGCATCGCCGGGCTGGTCCACCACCATCGCGGCCTTGCCGGGCTGGTCGCGCCGACCGCCAATTCCTACCTGCGCCTGCAACCTGGCTCGCTCTCGGGCTACTGGCAGAACTGGGGCGGCGACCATCGCAACGTGACGACCCGGATCAGCGGCGAGGGTGGTGCGAAGGCGCGGCTGGAGCACCGCATGGCCGACGCCTCGGCCAATCCCTACACGGCCGTCGCCAGCGTCCTCCAGGCTGCCCGGCTTGGCGTCCAGAACGGCTACGCCCTGCCCCCGATCGAGACCGGCGACGGTTTTGACCGCTCCGACGCCAAGACCGGCGTGGCCAACGACCTTGCCGGGGCGATGAAGGATCTGGAGAAAGATTCGGCTCTGACCACGGCCGTCGGCCCCGACCTGGTCGCCAACCATCTCTACATGAAGCGCAAGGAAGCCAAGAAGACCCGCGACCTCGAAGGCGATGCCCAGCGCGACTTCTACATCTGGTTCCTTTAAGGCACCTCCACCACGATCTCGCCCCCCGCTTCTGCCGCGCGGCTCTGGCAGAGGATGATCCAATCCTTCCGCTGCGCCGCCGACAGCACGAAGTCGCGGTGCTCCACGTCGCCCGACACCAGCCTGCACCGGCACACGCCGCACAACCCGTCCGAACACTTCACATCCACATGCACACCGTTCTCGGCCAGCACATCGGTCGGGATGCGATCCGCCGGGATGGCAAAGCTGCGCCCGTCCGTAAGGGTCAGGTTGAACGGATGATTGACGTAATCCGGCACCTCGGGGACCGAGAAATACTCCAGGTGCCGCGCCGCATCCGGAAATCCCGCCGCCTCCGCCGCCTGCATCACCGCCCCCATGTAGCGATCCGGCCCGCAGGTATAGACGTGCCAGCCGTCCTGATAGCCCTTCAGGATCGCCGCCAGATCGGCCCGCGAGCCTTCGTCCGAGACATGCAGAAACACACGCTCCGCCCAGGGCGCGGCGGCCAGGTCGTCCAGATACCCCGCCGCACCGCGCGAGGGCACGGAATAGTGCAGCGCAAAGTCCCGCCCCAAGGCGTGCAGCCGGTGGGCGAAGGCGATCATCGGCGTCACCCCGATGCCGCCGCCCATCAGGAAGGTCTTGCTCGCCCCCTCCTCCAGCCCGAAATGGTTGATCGGGCGCGAGATGAAGACCCGCCGCCCCGGCGTGAAGATGCGGTGCATCAGCTTCGACCCGCCGCGCCCCTGATCCTCGCGCAGCACGCCGATCTGGTATTTCGACCGGTCCGCCGGATCGCCCGACATCGAATATTGCCGCAGGAACTCGGGCGCGACGACGATATCGAGATGCGCCCCCGCCGCCCACTCGGGCAGGTCGCCGCCGTCGGGCAGGCGGAACTCGTATTTCGTCACGTCCCCCGTCATCTTCTCGGCCAGCGCCACCTCGACCCGCAGCACCGGCGCGTCGCCCGCGATGGAGTAGCGATGGATCACGCTGATATCGCCTTGCGCCATCCGCGCGCGGTATTCGTCGGCCGAGACCATCGCCTTGTAGGCTTCGATCCCCTTCTCGCGGTCCATGACAAACGGATAGGGCCAGGGATGCGGCGCGAGAGGCGCGGGATAGACCGCCAGCGTCTGGTCCTCGTACCGCAGGTCCAGACTCTTCTGCAGATCCCGCCGGTTCACCGGCGCGCGGGCGGGCCTGTAAGCCCCGTCCTCCGCCAGTTCGATATCCCACCACCACTTCTTGACCGGGTTCAGCCCGCCCTTGCCCACCGCATCATCCAGCTTCGCCAGGGCCGGCGCGGCGGCGGGAATGTTCATCGCCGCCCAGCGGAACGGCTTTTCGGCAAAGATCCCTTCCAGGTTCCACGGGCAGGTCTTCATGCACCGCCCGCACATCGCCCCGCCCTGCGTCGTGATCCGGTAAGTCGCGCATTTTTGGCTGTCCGACTTCCAGATCTCGTAGCCGTTGAACATCCGCTTCGGCCCCGCCGTGATCGCCCCCGACGGACACTCCCGCGCGCATTTGTTGCAGGCTTCGCAAAAGGCCTGAAGGCCAAAGTCGATGGGTTTGTCATGCGCCAGCGGCATGTCGGTGGTGACAACGCCGGACTTCAATCTAGGCCCTAAATAGGGGTTCAGGATCACTTCCCCGATCCTCGATACCTCGCCCAGCCCCGACAGCAGCAGCAACGGCGGCTGGAGCACATCGCCATCCATCACCGTATGCGCCTTCGCTGAATAGCCGAGGTTCCGGATCTGCCGCGCGATCACGCCGCCCAGCAGAGAGAACCGCAGATAGGCCCGCATCGACTGCGCGACGGAAATCCAGTCGTCGCCCGACGCGCCCTCCATCGTCTCGAAACCCTGGTCCACGATCATGCTGATCGCCTGATCGTGCGGCGGATCGATCTCCGCCCCCGTCGCGTCGTGCGAATACCAGGCCCAGTCCGGGCACCGCGATATCCCCACCGCGTCGATGCCCAGGAAATAGCTCGCCGCCTTGACGTTCGCCGCGTTCCGCGCCGCGTCCGTGGGCCGCGCGCCATCGCCCGGCGCGCCATCCTGCAACAGCACGAAGGCCCCCAGCGCCCGCCTTTGCGCGAAACTCGGCGCGGCCTTCCGCGCGTAATGTCCGCCCTTCGCCCCCTCCTGCACCGCCTTGCCCATGTCGCCGAACTGCGCCCGCGCGAACATGTCCGCGCGCTTGGGCACCCGCGCCACGTTCGCCTCGTCGATATAGGTCGTCGGGTCTGCCACCCGCTTCAACCGCTCGAACGGATGCGGCCCGTCGACAAAATCCCGCCGCGCGAACGGATCGCCGTTCAGCGCCGACCGCCGCGTGCCCGTGCCAAGCGCCCAGGCGATGCCGCCCGTCCCCTTCCGCGCCGGATCGAGCGGCAAATCCTTCGCCAGATCCATCGCGCAGGTCACAACCGCCAGACCGAAATCAGACCCTAACCAGGGCGCTTCGACGCCTTCCGCCCAGGCCAGCCCCGCCGCGACCGCCAGCCGGTTCAGGCAGACATCCGACGCCGCCCCTGTATGCGCCTTGGCGTCGAACCCCAGCAGGCGGATGTAGTTCGCCAGCACCACCGCCGTCTCTGCCGCCCGCAGACACCCCCGCTGGCGCAAGGCGTCGCCCAGCCAGTCGCACCCCGCCTCCCCCGCCCGCGGAGCCCGCGGGTTCTCGTACAGGAACACCACCGCATGGGTATGCCCCTCGATGGTGGACGGCGGCGCCTCCATGCTGTCCTTCAGGTCCGCCATGATCACGTCGATGCCCGAGGCCAGCGTCTTGGTCTGCCGCGTCCGCAAATCCTGCGCCAGCCGCCCGATATCCGGGTTCACCACCGGCGCGGCCAGCAGCGCCTCGCGCGGCAACCGGCAAACCCCTACCATCGCCGCATCGTTGAAATAGCCGAACGCCTTCAGATGGTTTGCCCGCTCCACCGGGTCCGAAGGAATTTCCGCACGCGCCTTGTTCACCAGCCCGTCGCGGATCGCATCCATCATCGCCTGGTATTCGCCCATCGCGTTGACGATGCTCTCGGGCGCCTCCGCACGCCGGAAGCCCACCGGCACGAACCCCGGCACCCCTTCCAGCGGCACCGACGCGACCCGCGCCAGCCGCTCCAGCGGAAACGGACCCATGTGAACCGGACGCTTGCGGTCCGAAAACAGCCGGAAACCCATGACACACCCCTCCCCGATGTCCCGCCACCTTGTCGAAGCGGCACGGCATAGGCAACCGCCCCCCTTGCCATTGCCGCAAGGACAGGTCAGCGTCCGCCGCAAGAGGAGACCTTTATGACCCGACCCCTTCTGTTCACCCCGCTGCAATTGCGGGACGTGACCTTTGCCAACCGCATCACCGTTTCGCCGATGTGCCAGTATTCGGCGGTCGACGGCTTTGCCAACAACTGGCACCTCGTCCACCTCGGCGGTCTGGCGAAAGGCGGATTCGCCGCCGTGATGACCGAGGCCGCCGCCGTCCAGGATCATGGCCGCATCACCCACGGCGACATCGGGCTCTGGTCCGACGCCCATGCCGACGCCCTCCGCCCCGCGATCGACTTCATCAAGGCCAACGGCGCGCTGGCGGGCATCCAGCTGGCCCACGCGGGCCGCAAGGCGTCGATGCAGCGCCCCTGGCGCGGCAACGGTCCGATCACCGAAGCCGACAACGCGCTGGGCGATCACGTCTGGCCGGTCAAAGCCCCCAGCGCCCTGCCCGTCGCCGAGGGCTGGCTGGTCCCGGAAGAGATCACGCAATCGGAAATTGCGGCTCTAATCGACGACTTCGCCGCCGCCGCCCGCCGTGCCGATGCGCTGGGATGCGACTTCATCGAGATCCACTCCGGCCACGGCTACCTGCTGCAAACCTTCCTCTCGCCGCTCTCCAACAAGCGCACCGACGGCTATGGCGGCGACCGCAAGGGCCGCAGCCGTGCCCTGCTGGAAACAGCCGAGGCCGTGCGCGCCGCCTGGCCGCAGGGCAAACCGCTCTTCGTGCGCATCTCTTCCGTGGACGGCGCCGAAGGCGGCTGGGAGATCGCGGACTCCATCGACCTCGCCAAAGACCTCAAGGCCCTTGGCGTCGACGTGATGGACTGCTCCTCGGGCGGCAACATGGGCGCCAGCAAGGTCTCTGCCGGTGTCCCCCTGCCCCCCGGCTTCCAGCTTCCCTACGCCCAGGCGATCCGCGAAGGCGCGGGTATCGCCACGCAGGGCGTCGGCCTGATCGTCGACGGCCCCCAGGCCGAGGCCGCCCTGCAATCGGGCCAGTGCGACCTTGTCGCCATCGGCCGCCAAGCCCTCTTCGACCCGTTCTGGCCGCGCCACCAGGCCTATGACATGGGCGTCAACGCCTATGACGACTGGCCGGAACAATACGGCTGGTGGCTGCAACGCCGCGAGAAAAGCATCCAGGCAATGAAGAAGGGCTGACGCCGATGGCATTCTACGAACTCAGACAATACGAAATCCGCCCCGGCTGCATGGAAGCCTGGCTCGACCTGATCGAGAACACCATCATCCCGGGACAGACGGCGCTCGGCTTCACCGTCTCCGGTTCCTTCCGGGGGGAAGAGGACGACTCCGTCTACGTCTGGATCCGCCGCTTCGAGTCCGAAGAGGAAAGAGTAAGGCTCTACGAAGCCTATTACGGCACCGACGAGTGGAAAAATGTCGTGCTGCCAAAGGTGCAGGAGCTGATCTTCCGCGACCGCAACAAGATCACCCGCATCGTGCCGACCCCCGGATCGGACATGCAGTAAAGGGGCGCGCGGCATGGCCAAGGCAAAGAACATCCTCTTCATCATGTTCGACCAGCTGCGGTGGGATTACCTGTCGTGCTACGGCCATCCCCACCTGAACACCCCCAACATCGACCGGCTGGCTGCCAAGGGCGTGCGTTTCAACCGCGCCACCATCCAGTCGCCGATCTGCGGCTCGTCCCGGATGTCGACCTATACCGGGCGCTACGTTCATTCCCACGGCGCCAGCTGGAACGGTATCCCGCTGAAGGTGGGCGAGATGACGATGGGCGACCACCTGCGCAAGGCCGGGATGGGCTGCTGGCTGGTCGGCAAGACCCACATGCGCGCGGACGAGGAAGGCATGGCCCGCCTCGGGCTGGAACCCGACAGCCTGATCGGCGCGCGGGTGGCCGAGTGCGGCTTTGACGTCTTCGAACGCGACGACGGGATGCTCCCGGAAGGCCCCGACGGCGCCTACGATCCCGACGGCGCGAAGGACTACAACCAGTACCTCCGCGACAAGGGGTATGAAAGCGACAACCCCTGGCACGACTTCGCCAACTCGGCCCTGGACGAAGACGGCAACGTGCTGTCGGGTTGGTTCCTCAAGAACGCGCCGAAGCCCGCCAACATCGCCGAGGACGACAGCGAAACCCCCTACATGACCCGGCGCGGCATGGCCTTCATCGAACAGGCCGAAGGCCCGTGGTGCTGCCACCTGTCCTACATCAAGCCGCACTGGCCCTACATCGTCCCCGCCCCCTACAATTCGATGTATGGCCCCGAACACATCCTGCCCGTGGTGCGCTCCGACTCCGAGAAGGAAAACGCCCACCCGGTGCTCAGGGCCTTCATGAACACCACCGTGGGCAAGTCCTTCTCGAAGGACCACGTCCGCGAGGCGGTCATTCCCGCCTACATGGGCCTCATCAAGCAATGCGACGACCAGATGGGCGTGCTGTTCGACTGGCTGGAAAAGACCGGGCGGATGGACGACACGATGATCGTCCTCACCTCGGACCACGGCGATTTCCTCGGTGACCACTGGCTGGGGGAAAAGACCTTCTTCCATGACACCTCGATCAAGGTACCGCTGATCATCTACGACCCCTCGCCCGAGGCCGACGCCACCCGAGGCACGGTGTCCGAGGCGCTGGTGGAAAGCATCGACCTCGCCCCCACCTTCGTCGAGGTGGCCGGTGGCACCGTGCCGACGCATGTCCTCGAAGGCCGCTCCCTGCTGCCGATCCTGCACAGGCAGGCGACGGATACGGGCCGCGATTATGTGATCTGCGAATACGACTACTCCGCCTCGCCCGTCGCCGACATGCTGAAGGCCGGCCCGCGCGAAGGCGTCATGTTCATGGTGGCGAACCGCAAGTGGAAGCTGATCCACTGCGAAGGCGGCCACCGCCCGATCCTCTTCGACCTCGAAAACGACCCGCAGGAACTGACCGATCTCGGCACCTCGCAACACCCCGACCACCTCGACGCCATCGACACGATGTACGCCCACCTCTTCGCCTGGACCCGCCGCGTCTCGCAACGCACCACCCGCAGCGAGGAACAACTGGTTGCGATGCGCACCAAGGCCCGACGCAGGGGGATCGTGCTGGGCGTCTACGACGAGAACGACGTGCCTTTGGATCTGACGGTGAAATACCGGGGGAGGAAGGCGCGGAAGTGGAACGAGGTGGGGCACTAGCCTGGGTATTGCAGGGAGTGTGCCCTGCACGCACCACACTTCGTCTGAAGGATCGGGGCAGGCGCGTCGGCCGACGACCGTCTTGCCTGGTCTGATCGTCTTGTCCCGCCGTTCCATCCGGCTCTGGCGGTAGCGGGCAACAAACGACGGGTGACAATTGGTGCCTCTTTATCTGACTAAAATACTCATCTATATGGGGCCAATAGCAACCCAAGCATCGGACCCCTCCGCATGACCGACAAACGCCGTCACCGCCTTCTCACCGTCGCCCGTGCCTGGCACCTCACTCCCGGCATGATCCGCGTGACCTTTGCGGGCAAGGCGCTTGAGGGGTTCCCCGAAGACCGCGAGGGCGCGAACTGCAAGCTGCTGCTGCCAGAGCCGGGCGAAACCCATAATGCCTTTGCCGAGCGGCTGAACAACGGCCCGCCGCCGGTCCGGCGCACCTATACCGTGCGCCATTTCCGCCCGGAGCTGCTGGAGCTCGACATCGACTTCGTCGACCACGGCGATACCGGCCCCGCCTCGGCCTGGGCCCGCGCCGCGAAGCCCGGCGATTTCCTTGGCTTCGCCGGGCCGGGGCCGGTCAAGGTTGCCGCATTCGGGGCCGACTTCTACCTGCTTGCCGCCGACATGTCGGCCATTCCTGTCGTCGCGGCCACGCTCGAGGCGATGCCCCGCGACGCCCGCGGCCTCGCCCTGTTCGACGTGCCAAGCGACCGGGACATCCAGCAGATCGCTGCGCCCGACGGCGTGGAACTGCGCTGGCTGATCCAGCGTGATGCGCACCACTCTGCCCAGGCGGCGGCCATCCGCGCGATGGACTGGCCCGCCGGACGTGTCCAGACCTGCATCGCAGGCGAACACGGCACCATCCGCGACCTGAAGGACTACCTCATCGGCACGCGCCAGCTGCCGAAAGGCGACGCCTATATCTCCGGCTACTGGAAGATCGGGCTGGTCGAAGACGACCACCAGGCCCTGAAACGCTCCGAAGCTGCCTGACCCGGGCAGCAGGACGCGCTCCGCGAGTCAGTCGCCGTGACCCCGACGCCAACAACGGAAAACGGCGGCCCTTCCGGGTCGCCGCCTCACCTGTCATCCCGTTCCGTGGCGCTCAGCCCGCCGCGCGCTGTCCCGGCTGGAACCCGATATCCTGCGCCGCCGCGAAGCGGCCACCGCCGGTCTTCTCGATCTTGCCCTCGCGCAGCAGCTGCCCGAAGGTGCGCAGCCCGTCTTCCCGGTTGAACTCCTGGTTGTCCAGCTGCCGCAGCTTGCGCATCAGCTGGGGCCGCGAGAACTGCGCCTGTCCTTCGACAAAGGCGAGGTAGGCGGCGGCGGCTTCCAGCAGCTGCGGCAGCTCCGTTGCACCCTGTTCGCGAACGTAGCGGGCGAACCCCTGGTCCTGCTCGGTCTCGGCCTCCGGTTCCAGCTCCTGCGACAGGCGGCGCGGCCGGACCGGCCCACGGGTCGCCTCGTCGAGGTCGATACGCTGTTCGGCAACCAGCCGCAGCGGTGCCGGGCGGCCCGGTTCCGCCGGCCGCTCGGGGCGCGGCATTGCCGTCTGCACCGGCCGCCGGGGCCGCACGACGCTGGCAAGATCGTCGCGATAGGCGTCGCCCGCCTTCTCGGCCTCGGGGTCGCGCGCGACCGAGCGGTCCGCCTTCGCCGCCGCGACCGCCGCCCGCAGGTGGCTGTAGGCTTCGCGGTTGGACGAGCTTTCGGGCGCGTCCATCCGCTTTTCGGCATCCGCCATCAGGCGGGGCATGTCGTCTTCGGCCTCAACCTCGCCAAAGGCCCTCGTCGCACGGTCGTCCTCGGCGTCATCCGCCAGGACGCTGGCCAACTCGCGCGCCAGATCGTCTTCCTGCTCGGGCGTCAGGGCCGAGGCATTCGGCGCCTCTTCCTCTTCGACCTCTTCCAGATCACCGGCCGCAATTGCCGCGTCCAGCTCGCTCCGGCTTACCTTCAACAGGCGCGGCCCGTCGCCATAAGTCTCGTCGCCCAGGATGTTGATGACCTCTTCGTCACCCGCCCCATCCTCTGCCTCGTCGTCGGCGTCGTCATCCTCAAGGTCCGAGAACAGCCCCGGTTTCCTGGCAGGCGCTTCCTCGTCATCCAGGATCGCCGACAGGTCGAGATCGTCGAAGGGCGCATTCTCGACCTCCGCCTCTTCGGCCAGCTCTTCCGCCGGACCCAGATCGACCTCGGCCTCGGCCGGGGCGAGATCGTCGGCATCTTCGTCAAAGGCCGCAGCATCATCCTCATCCGCCAGCAGAACGTCGTCATCCTCGGACGGTATGTTGCCGATCACCGGCTCCTCGCCCTCGTCGGCCAGCACATATTCTTCCGAGGACCGCACCAGTGCGGCAACAGATCCCGGCTGCGCCTGGTCGTAGACTTCGTCATAGCCGTCGTCGCCGTCCTGCGCCTGCATCAGGTCCAGCGCAGCGCCGATTTCGGCGCTGGCGGCCAGATCCTCGGCGGCCTCGGTCAGTTCCATCGCCGCGTCGTCGGCCTCCATCGCCGCCGTGATCTCGCCGATGTCGCTGTCCAGCGTCTCGACCTCCTCGGGCATCGCGAAAGCGGCAGGGGCCAGCGGCGCCTCGGCGTCCGGATCCTCGACAAAGGCCGACTGTACCGACGGCGCCTGCGAGGCTACGGCCCGGATGCGTTGAAGCCTTGCGGCGATGCTGTCGCCGCCATCTCCGGCCATCCCCTGCGGCGCCACCGAAGGAACCGCCACCGGACGCGGACGCGGCGCCGGTTCCGGCGCCCGCATCTCTATCCGGGTCGGCTCCTGCCCGGGCCTTGCCTCGCGGCGCACTTCCTTCTCGGCGATACGGGCCAGCGTCTCGGCATCCGGCTGCGGCGGTTCCGCCCCGAAATACCGGTCATCCGCGGCCAGGTCGCGGAAATACTCGGCAATTTCCTTCATGGTGCCGAAGGAATCCTCGAACCCTTCCAGCGTGCATGAGAACGTGCCGTAGGAAACGGTCAGGATCTTGTTGCTGTTCACCATCGGTCTGCTCGTCCTCTGCCTGGGGTCTTGACGGCATTAACCATGCTCAGAGCGTCAAAAGCGGCCCGATTCTGTGCCAATGAACGTATGATTTTGTGGCCATATTGTGATGGTTCCCTGAAAATGCGATTAACCGGCGCATGAGCGACAAGATAGTGCGGTCGGGCGGTCCCGTCACCCTTATCGGCGGCGGCAGCGTGGGCCGGGGCGATCTGGCGCTTGCCCTGCGCCATGCGCCGACGCTGGTCGCGGCGGATTCCGGCGCCGCTGCCGCGCTGGCGCAGGGGCACGTCCCGCAGGCCGTCATCGGCGATTTCGACTCGCTGACCCAGACCGACAAGGCTCGCATCCCCCCCGCCCATCTGTTTCCGGTCACGGAACAGGACAGCACCGATTTCGACAAGGCGCTGGAGCGGATCGGCGCCCCCCTTGTCCTTGGCGTCGGCTTCCTAGGAGCCCGGATCGACCACCAGCTTGCCGCCTTCAGCACATTGATGCGCTGTCGCGGACAACCCTGCGTCCTGATCGGCCCGGGCGAGCTGGTCTTTCACCTGCCGCCGCGCGTCACCTTCGACGCGCGGGCCGGCGACGTGATCTCATTGTTTCCGCTGGTGCGGGTCACGGGGCGGTCGACGGGGCTGCACTGGCCCATCGACGGGCTGGTGCTGGAACCCGGCGGGCGCATCGGCACCTCGAACCGCGCGACCGGGCCGGTGACAATCGAAACCGACGCCCCCGGCCTGCTGGCGATCGTGCCGCGCGACCGGCTGGAAGGCGTTGCGGCCGCGCTCAGATTTCCGCCGGATGCGGCTCCGCCGCGATAGGCTCCGCCGCCTTCGCCCGCGCCAGCCGTCCCTCGCGCACGACGATGTAAAGCCCCGCCGCGATGGTCACGCAGATGCCCGCCGTCGCCAGCCGGTTCGGCAGGTCGCTGAACACCAGCCAGCCGATCAGCGTCGCCACCGGGATTTCCAGATACTGCATCGGCGCCAGCGTGGCCGAGGGCGCATAGCGCAGCGACCAGGTCATCAGCAGGTGCGCCGCGCTGCCCAGCACGCCGATGGCCAGCAGCAGGGCCCACTCGCGCCCATCGGGCGACACCATCTCCAGCGGGGTCCAACCCATCCGCTCGCCCAGCAGCATCACCGGCGCAAGGATCGCCACCGCGATGCCGCCGCTGACCATCTGCAAGCCCACCGGATCGGTCTGCTTGGCAATCTGCCGCGTCACCAGCATGAAGACCGAGAAGTTGACCGCCACCACCACCGGCCACAGCGCGGGCCACCCCACGGCGGCAAAGCTCGGCTGCACCACCATCAGCGTGCCGACAAAGCCAACCGCGCAGGCAATCAGGCGGCGCGCACCGACCTCTTCGCCCAGGACGTATTTGCCCAGCAGCAGCATGATGAAGGGCATCACGAAGGCGATGGCGACCGCATCGGCCAGCGGCAGGTATTGCAGCGCGGTGAACATCGCGCCGATGCCAAGGATATGCAGCACCGTCCGCAGGAAAGTCAGGCGCAGCACCCGTCCCGACATCCGCCACGCCCGCGCGCCCAGCCAGACCAGCGGCACCAGCACCACCGCCTGCACGGCAAAGCGCAGCAACAGCAGCTGGCCCAGGGGGATGCTTTGCCCGATAAGCTTGGCCACCGCGTCGCCCATCGGGGCGACAACGCAAAAGCCCAGCATCAGCAGGACTCCGAGCACTGGGCGGTCTACGTTCATATTCCGAACGCTAGATGCACGCCTCTTACCGCGCAACAGTTCTGTAACTGACGTGACGTTCACCGCATCTGGTAAGCCGCGCCAAGCGATGGTTAAGGTGTGAACATCAGGAAGTATTGCCGGCCCGCGCGGCCGGATGGGGAGGACTACATGGAAAAGATCGGATTCATCGGCCTGGGCCGCATGGGGCTGCCGATGGCGTCGAACATGGTGAAGAAGGGGTTCTCCCTGATCGTCCACGACATCAACGGCGCGGCGGTGGACACGCTCGTCGACCTCGGCGCCGACCGGGGCGCCAGCGTGGCCGAGGTGGCGGCGCAGGCCGACATCATCATCACCATGCTGCCGAACTCCGCCATCGTGACGCAGGTGATCGAAGGCGCGGGCGGGATCCTCTCCACCGCGCGCCCCGGCGCGCTGGTGATGGACATGAGCACCGTCTCGCCCGACACCACCGACTCCGCCGCCCGCGCCTGCAAGGCGAAGGGGCTGGGCTTCGTCGATGCGCCCGTGGGGCGGCTTGCCAGCCACGCCGACGAAGGCAAGTCGCTGTTCATGGTCGGCGCCTCCGACGCCGACTTCCAGCGCGTGAAACCGGCGATGGAGGCAATGGGCACCACCATCTACCACTGCGGCGACTGCGGCGCGGGTACCCGCACCAAGATCGTCAACAACTTCCTTGCGGTCTCGCTCTGCCAGCTGAACGCCGAGGCGCTGACCCTCGCGCAGGGCTTCGGGCTCGACCTCGAGAGCACGCTCGACGTCCTCCACGGCACCACGGCGACCAACGGCCAGCTCAAGGTCAACTGGGCCTCGAAATGCCTGATCGGCGACACCAAGCCCGGCTTCACCATCGACCTCGCCCACAAGGATCTGACGCTGGTCGTGGACTCCGCCAACACCGCCAAGGTTCCGATGCCGATGGCGGCTGCTGCGCGCGAGGCTTTCTCGCAGGCCCGCGCCCGCGGCTTTGGCGGCACCGACTTCTCGGGGATGCTCGACGCCGCCTGCGACGCCAACGGCCTGACCCCGCCGCGCCTGCCCCACAACTCGCGCCACCGGGTCTGAGCGATGGCCGAAACCCAATGGCAGGACGACATCTACCGCGTCCTGAAAAGCCACGACATCCGCCACATCGCCTATGTCCCCGACGCGGGCCATTCCGCCGCGATCAAGCTCGCCGAGGCGGACAACGAGATGACCTCGCTGGTCCTGACCACCGAGGAAGAGGGCATCGGCTATCTCGCCGGCGTCCACCTCGGCGGCCAGCGCGGCGCGCTGCTGATCCAGTCCTCGGGCGTCGGCAACTGCATCAACACGCTGGCGCTGAACCAGATGGCGCGCATCCCGCTGTTGATGGTGGTGACGATGCGCGGCGACTGGGCCGAGTTCAACCCGTGGCAGAACCCGATGGGCCAGGCGACCGAATCCGTCCTGCGCAGCATGGGCGTGCTGACCTGGCGCGCGGATACGCCAGACGACGTGGTCCCCCTCCTGAACGGCGCAGCGGGCATGGCCTTCAACGGCGACCAGGCCTGCGCGCTGCTGCTCGGCCAGCGACTGATCGGAGAGAAGAAATGGGTGAAGTGAACGCGCTCGACCGCCGCGCGGCGGTGGCGGCCCTGCTGGAGGGGCGCAAGGACGTGCTGGTCGTGACCGGCCTCGGTTCCGCCTCCTACGACGTGATGGCGGCGGGCGATCACGCGATGAACTACTACCTCTGGGCCGCGATGGGCTCGGCTATGACCGTCGGCCTCGGGCTGGCGATGACGCAGACCGACAAGTCCGTGCTGGTCATCACCGGCGATGGCGAGGCGCTGATGGGCTTCGGCGCGCTGGCGACCATCGCGGTGAAGGCGCCGCGCAACCTGACCATCGCGGTGCTCGACAACGGCCATTTCGGCGAGACGGGCATGCAGGAGAGCCACTCCGCCCGCGGCATCGAACTCGACCGCGTGGCCGAGGCCTGCACCTTCCCCCGCACCCTGCGGATCACCACGATGGATCAGGTCGAAACCCTGCGCGCCCATGTCGCCGCCCGCGACGCGCTGACCCTCGCCACGATGAAGATCCGCGCCGACAACCCGCCCCGCGTGCTGCCGCCCCGCGACGGCCCCTACATCAAGAACCGCTTCCGCGAGGCGCTGGGGTTCAGCCCGATCTGACCCTCAGCAATTCGGCACGTTGACCGCCAGACCGCCCAGCGAGGTCTCTTTATACTTCGCGCTCATGTCCGCCCCGGTCTGGCGCATCGTCTCGATGCAGGCGTCCAGCGGCACAAGGTGCGTCCCGTCGCCCCGCAGGGCAAGGGACGCCGCCGACACCGCCTTGATCGCCCCCAGCCCGTTGCGCTCGATACAGGGCACCTGCACCAGCCCGCGCACCGGGTCGCAGGTCATCCCCAGGTGATGCTCCAGCGCAATCTCCGCCGCGTTCTCCACCTGCGCAGGGCTGCCGCCCATTACCGCGCACAGCCCCGCCGCCGCCATCGCCGCGGCTGAGCCGACCTCGGCTTGACACCCCGCCTCGGCGCCCGAGATCGAGGCGTTGTATTTCACCAGCCCGCCGATCGCCGCCGCGGTCAGCAGGAAATCCTCCACATGCGCCCGCGACGCCCCCGGCACATGGTCGAGGTAATAGCGGATCACCGCCGGCACCACGCCCGCCGCCCCATTGGTCGGCGCGGTGACGACCTGCCCCCCGGCGGCGTTCTCCTCGTTCACCGCCATCGCATAGGCGCTCATCCAGTCGTTGATCGTGTGCGGCGGCGTCAGGTTCAGACCCCGCTCCGCCATCAACGCATCGTGGATCGACTTCGCCCGCCGCTTCACCTGCAAGCCGCCCGGCAGGATGCCCTCGCTGGTCAGCCCCCGGTCGATGCAATCGCTCATCACCTGCCAGATCTTCGCCGTCCCGGCCCGCAGGTTCGCCTCGCCGTTGCGCGACACCTCGTTCGCCCGCTTCATCGCCGCGACCGACTTGCCCGAGGCCGCCGCCATCTCCAGCATCTCGGCCGCCGTCTTGAACGGATAGGGCACCGGCGCACCCTCGTCCGTCGCCTTGCCCGCCGCCAGCTCCTCCTCGGTCATCACGAAGCCGCCGCCGATGGAGTAATACACCTGGCTGAGGATCACGTCGCCCTGCGCGTCCGTCGCCATCAGGATCATCCCGTTGGCATGTCCCGGCAGCGCACGGTCATAGTCGAACACCAGATCGGTCGCCGGATTGAACCGCAGCACCGGCAGGCCATCGGGCGTGACGGTATGCGTCGCCTTGATTTCCGCCAGCGCCTTCGCCGCCTTCCCGGCGTCATAGGTCGCAGGCTGGAACCCCGCCAGCCCGAGGATCGTCGCCCGGTCGGTGGCATGACCCACCCCGGTGAAGGCGAGCGAGCCATGCAGGCTCGCCTTCACCCCCGCAAAGGTGAACGGCGCGGCCCGCATCCGGTCCAGAAACCGCGCGGCGGCCACCATCGGCCCCATCGTGTGCGAAGACGACGGCCCGATGCCGACCTTGAACATGTCGAAGACTGAGAGAAACATCTAGGTGGCCGATCCTTCCGGCGGAGTGGCAAGTCGTGGATTGGTGAATGGCGTCGGCCCCAGCCCCTCGGCCCCGGCGGCCTTCAGCGCCGCCGGTCGGGTCTCCAGGGCCGCAAGCATCCCGGCGAGGGCGGGGGTGTCGGACAGGCGGAACCACGACCGGTCGCCGTCACGCGGATACAGCGCCATCCAGCGCATCAGACAGGCGATATACCAGCACAGGCCCGTCGGCCTGCCGGCATCCAGCCAGACCGGCCGCCGCGCCGCCACCGTGTCGAGGTGGCGCAGATGCACCGCCAGCCGCCCCTGCACCGTCCGCACCAGCGCCGCCTGCATCGCCGCGTCATCGCCGACATACAGCCCCGGATAGAAGGTGATCCGCAGATCGGCGTGCAGCGTGTTCGACACGAAGACCAGCCACTTGAGGTAATCGCCCCGCGCGCTGTCCCCCGCCCCCGGTCCGACGCCATGCCGGTCGCCCAGCCACAGCAGGATCGCCCCCGTCTCGAACAGCGCGCACTCCGGCGTCTCCAGAACCGGAATCAGCCCGTTCGGGTTCAGCCGCAGATAGTCCGGAGCCTTCTGCCCCCGCCGCGCCCGGTCCACCAGCGCGGTCTCATAGGGCAAGCCAGCCTCCTCCAGCGCCAGCCGGACGATCAGCGAGGCGTTGTCGGGCGCGTAATGCAGGCAATAGAACGGTCGCATCCCGCCTCCATACCCCGAAACCCCACCCCGCTTCAGCCCGATTTCGACACTTTCCGGCGGATTCCGCTGTGGGTGGGTCTTGTGCCCGGCGCACCCATCGACCGCCGACCTCGATTGCCCACATGTAGCAAAAGCACCAAGGGAAACATGCCGGATTCCAGCCTGTTAGGGTAGCCTGCGCCCATGCAGGACCGGACGATAAACAACGCGCTGCTGGCGCTTCACAGGCAGATCGCGCAGGGTGACGGGGCGGGGCTGGAACACGTCCTGGCACTGATGGCCATGCGGGGCCTGTCCAAGCCCCGATAATACCAGCGGCATCCGTTCCGGCGCGGCGAGACTGTAGCGCTTGTTCTGGCGCAGCTTCGCGTGGGGCCGAAGACGAACGCTCAGTTGGGGGAAGCGGTCAGGCTCGCCCGGCCCGATCTGACGCTTAGGGTGGCGGCTAACCGGTCTTACATTTCCCTGCTGCGGTTGGAGGCTAAGGGGATGGTGCGGCGCGAGGGGCGGGGGTGGATTAGGTATGCTTCCGGAACTCGTCCATGATGCTCGTCACATTGAAGCTGGCCCAACACTTTTGCGACAACTGGCTGCCTTTCGGAGGGAAGGCAGCGTGGATGACTTTCAAACCTCTAGTCTGTAGGAACTCGGCAACAGGCACAAAATCCTTATCCGCAGACACGATAACCGCGACATCGTAAGCGTCCACCCAAGCCAACTTTATCATGTCTGTGACGATGGCTGTATCCACACCCTTCTCTTGAGTCCCTCGCATGTCTTCTCCGCAGCTGCTGCATTTTTCGACAGCAAACTTGCACGACGGGCACTTGGGCGCAGATCGGATTTTTTGCCTTGGTCTCAGGTTTGCGTGGACCCCAGGCATCTTGTCGAGAACGTTTGTAAACCAACTCTTGAAAGCATGATCGTTGTTGCCGTTTGGGTCATAAGAGCCGTAGACGTGAACTCCTTCAAAGGAGAACTTTGCCTTAAGATCAACGACCTTCGCCGCCTCTCTTGCTAAGGCGTAACCGATTGGCTCCCATCTGGTTCGGAACGAATCATCTACGTTCCTAAGTGATATCGAGAAATTCCAAAAATCTACAAAAACTCGAACTCTAAGACGTTGAACGCTATCTGTTGGGCTTTCCAATAGAGACCCCCCAAAATGAGACGAGGACGCACAGTGGCGTCCTCGGGGTAATTAGTCTCAGCGGCGCACGAATGCAATCCGATGAGGGGTGTTTGTGACAGATTATATGACCCGCAGTTGCGTTCTCGTCAACCCTGCGAACTGTGACCATTTTGTGACCAAGTGTCACGCCGCGCGCTGCCAGTAGCCCTTCCACTGACGGCTGACCCGCGCGCCCATCGCGTTCAAAACCACGATGTGTGCCAGCGTCCCGTTGTCGGTGCGGCGGTTGTCCTCCAGCCATGCGGCGTGGTTGGCATACCGATAGAGATACTGCTGCAAGCCCCCCAAAAAAGCCTCCCAGAAAACACTCTCAGCGTTTTAATAGCAAAATCAACATCTTGACCCCCCGTCCTAGCTAGGCGTTATTATACTTGGCAGACCCATCTAGCTGGGATATATTGAAATGACAGTACTTTGCTTCCCCACTGACGGGAATGGATACGTTGTGGCGCTGAGAGCCTACTTCGACGCTAGCGAGCAGGGCGGGGTCTTCTCCGTCGCTGGTTTTGCCTTTGGCGTCTCGAACGCTGGCAAGGCGCAGAGCCAGTGGAAGCGCCTGCACGGTGATCGCCCTCTGCACATGACAGACCTTCACAATCGGAAAAACGATTTCGATGGCTGGTCGAACGGCGATGCCGGCGACCTGCTGAAACAGAGCGTGGCGATTATCACCAAGCACATGAAGTTCGGTGTCGCCGCGTCTTGCCATGTTTCGGATGTCAACGCCGCGCCACAGATGCCGACCACTGGCGATCGGTTGACGGACACGCTCGCAAAGGGCTTCGGATCGCCGTACGCCTGGTGTTGTCACATAGCCATGTACACTCTGGGGTCGTTGGTTCGACGCGCTGGTGGCGGCCTGGAAAGCGTCAACTACGTGCTTGAGACCGGAGACGCGGGACAAGGCAAGGTCAAGGAGTTTGTCCGCTTTGTCGAGGACTATCCGGCTCCGCTCTTGCGCGACGCATACTGCATGAACAACGCTGTGTTTGCCACCAAGAAGGGAAACGAAGTCCTGCTCCAGACCGGCGACATTTTCAGTTGGGAGTGGGCACGGCGCACCAACATGAAGCGCGAGGGACTTCCGGTGAGAAAGTCACTGGAAGCAATCTTTGGGGGCTTCGATGAGGCACCGCAAAAATTTGGCGTGACGGCGTACAGCAAGGTTGAGGGCCGCGCGATGGCCTCCCATTACGAAGGAGACTCGTGGCGGGATGGCTATCGCGAACTGTGCGAGAACTTCGCGGACAATGAGGTGAATCCGTTGGTCTCGCACTATCGGCGCTGGTCGGAGGTGGCGTAGGATACCCTACTCTTCGGGCGGGCGATCAGTAATCCGCTTCATCGCCCGCTCAAACCTTTCTTCGGCCTCTGTGGGGCTTAGTTCGCCAGCGTCGATCAGGTCTTGAACGGTCTTGCGGAACCGCTCCGACTGCTCTTTCTGGGTCTCCTGCCTTTTCTGCTTTGGCATCACGCACCAGCCGTTTCGTAAGTCAGCCGCTTGCCGATGATGCCCATAAGGGCGCGGTCGGCGCGCTCACGATCATCAACGCCATTGGCGATCCGGTTGTTGTAACGGAACTCGAACTCTGCGGCATACCGATGGAGATGCTTCTTGCCGCAATGCTGGTAGACGCCTTTCATGCCGCGCTTGAAGATGGAGAAGAAGCCTTCGAGGGAGTTAACGTGCGCCTCGCCACGGGCGTATTCTTCTGCGGAGTGGTTCACGGTCATATGCTCGGCAAACTCCAAGCCGACCTTGCGGTAGTAGGACGCCTCGTCGGTGGAGAGACGGGCTTCCTTGGCGATGTTCTCGCGCAGGATCGGGGCGATGTCGCGCTGGCCAAGGTGGTCAATCACGGTAGTTTTCGCGCGGCCAGTATCGCGGTCGATCAGGGCCAGCACTTTCATCTTCTGGCGGATGCCGATCTTCTGACCCTTCGGGTAGTAGCGCATCATCTTCGGGTCTTTGCCGATGAAAGTCTCGTCGGCTTCAACCACGCCGCCGCCGGAACCAAAGTCGAAACTGCCATCGGTCCGCATCGCCTCGCGGATGCGGTGGGACATGAACCAGGCAGTCTTGAGGGTGACGCCAAGGGTGCGGTGCAGTTGGTTGCTGCTGATGCCCTTCTTGCTCCCGCAGAGCAGGTAGATCGCCTGTAGCCAGATGTGCATGGGCACATGGCTGGACTCGAAGACGGTGCCGATCTTCACGGTGAACGGGACGCGGCACTTGTAGCACTTGTAGGCGCCGATCCGGGTGGACTTGCCGCCCATCTTGGAAACGCGCTCACGCTCCCCGCACTTGGGGCAGGTCGCGCCATGCGGCCACACGCGGGCCTCTACGTAATCGTAGGCGGCCTGCTCATCATGGAAGTGTTTTGAGGAAAGGTGGGACATGCGGAAACTCGTGGATGCGAAGTTGGTCGATGATGAGAAGCTGATCTATGAGGCACCGGTCGGTGTCGTCCGAGAGGTGTTCGATGGCAGCGTTCTCATGGAGGATGATCTTGTGCAGTTCGACGCCGACAACCCGGCGCGGTTTCGCGTTCGCTTTCTTCCTGTCAGGAAGGTGTCTTGCCTTGTTTTCTTAGATGGTCCAGCGGTTGCCGAAGATAGGCGCGACTGATGGCATCGGCGACGTTCATGCGGATGTTACCGAACTTTCCGCCACCGTCGTCTTTGTCCGCAAGGCGCAAGACCACTTCTCGCGTTCTGCGACGAACTTCAGTGTTACCGGCGCACTCATCCAGAATACGATCCAATTCGCGGAGCGCTTCTATTGCTTCTTCAATGGCATCACTTGGCATCGCACCAACCCCTTTCCCTCACCCTACACGAGGCGAGTGGGTATGGCAAGTATAATAACGCCCAGCTGGGACACGGTGGCAAGATATTGATCTGCATGATGTTAGCGCAAACAATGTGTATCGGCGCCGTCCGTCCCCTCGGCCCTCACGTCCCGCAGAAGGTCGCCGGGACGATCTCGGCGGGGAGCGGGGCGCGGGT
>JAGRMS010000078.1 GCA_020441135.1 Pseudooceanicola sp. | reverse complement strand
AGCGTCGCGTCCTTGTTGGTCAGGAACACGTCGCGCCACATCGTCGGGTCGCTGGCGGCGATCCGGGTGAAATCGCGGAAACCGGCGGCGGAATACTTGATGACCTCGCTGTCGGTCACGCGGCGCAGGTCGTCGGCCACGCCCACCATCGTGTAGGCGATCAGGTGCGGCGTGTGGCTTGTCACCGCCAGCACCAGGTCGTGGTGGTCGGCGTCCATCGTATCGACGTTGGCTCCCAGGCGTTCCCAGAACGCGCGCAGCCGCGCGACCTCTGCCTCCGGCACGCCCTCCACCGGGATCAGCAGCGTCCAGCGGTTGTCGAAGAGTTCGGCAAAGCCGCTTTCCGGGCCGGAATGCTCGGTCCCCGCCAGCGGGTGGCCGGGGATGAAGAACACGCCCTCGGGCAGATGCGGCGTGACGGACCGGATCACGTCGCCCTTGACCGACCCCACGTCCGTCACCGTGCAGCCCGGCTTCAGATGCGGCGCGATTTCGGCCATCACCGGCCCCATCGCACCAACCGGCACGCAAAGCACCACCAGGTCGGCGTCCTTGACCGCCTCGGCGGCGCTGTCGCAGACCGTGTCGCAAAGCCCGATCCGTCGCGCGGTGTCGCGCGTCGCCTGCGACCGCGCGTGGCCCGCCACCGTCCCGGTCAGCGCGCCGTCGCGCTTCATCGCCCAGAACATCGACCCGGCGATCAGCCCCAGCCCGATCAGGGCGACCTTGTCATATAGGCGATCCATCACCGCGTTCCCTTGAAACCCGCGAGCACGCCGGCAATCCGCCGGCAGGCCGCCTCGTCGCCCACGGTGATCCGCAACGCCTCGGGCAGGCCATAGCCCGCCACCCGCCGCACGATGATCCCCTCGGCCCGCAGCGCCGCATCCGCCGCGCCCGCCTCGTCCGCATCGGCAAAGCGCGCCAGAACGAAGTTCGCGTGGCTTTGATCGCAGCCGATCCCCATCTGGCGCAACGCGTCCGACAGCCACGCCCGCCAGCGCGCGTTCTCGTCCCGGCAGAACCGGGTGAAGGCCACGTCGCGCACCGCCGCCTCCGCCGCCGCCATCTGGCCCTGGCTCAGGTTGAACGGCTGGCGCAGGCGGTTCAGCACGTCGATCACCTCGCGCCGCGCATAGCCCCAGCCGATGCGCAGGCCACCCAGCCCGTGGATTTTCGAGAACGTCCGCGTCATCACGACGTTCTCATGCGCCTCGACCAGCCCCGCGCCCCCGTCGAAACCCTCGACGAATTCGGCATAGGCCCCGTCATGCACCAGCAGCGCCTGTCCCTTCAGACCCTCGGCCAGCCGGTCCAGCTCTGCCTCCGGCACCATCGTGCCGGTCGGATTGGCCGGGTTGGCCAGGAAGACGATGCGCGTCCGCTCCGTCACCGCCGACAGGATCGCGTCCACGTCGATCCGCCGCTCTGCCTCCGGCGCGACAACCGCCACCGCGCCGACCGCCCGCGCCAGGATCGGATACATCGAGAAGCCATGCGTGGTGGTGATCACCTCGTCGCCCGGACCGGCATAGGCCTGGGCCACGAACTGCAACACCTCGTCCGAGCCGACGCCGCAGACGATCCGGTCGGCGTCCAGCCCGTGGATCTCGCCAATCGCGCGCCGCAGCGGGGCGTGGTCGGTGTTGGGATAGCGGTGCAACTCCGGCGCCGCCGCCAGATAGGCCGCGCGCGCCTTGTCCGAACAGCCGTAGGGGTTCTCGTTCGACGACAGCTTCAGCACGTCGGAACGCCCCGCAATCGCGCTCTCGCCGCTGACGTAGAGCGCGATATCCATGATCCCCGGCTGCGGCGCGATCCCGGCCATGACGTCCCCCGACTGGTTCCGGCGGGTTCTATGACTCTAAAAGGGGTTAGGCCAGAGGGAAAAACCCCGCGTCGGCACGCATCGGCGCAGCGCCTAGAAGCCGGAAACCAGCAGATCGACCGCGGCGATGATCTCGTCCCGCCAGGCTGAGAGGTCGGCTACCGCAGGTCCGAGCATCCGGCCCGGAATGGCGACCACCTGCGACACCACGATCACATGTGGCAAGCCGTCGAGATCAACCGGAATGTGCAGCTTCGGGACCAGCGCACCCCAATCCAAACGCCGGACGACTGGCGCACACAGCACATAGGGCGTTTCGACACCAAGATCGGTCTGAACACGGCAGACCAGTTCACCGCGATCCCTCAGCCGCTGGACCTGGCCCTGTTTCACCTATAGCGCCCTGAACCGGGCGAGACTTGGGCCGTCCTCCTCCAGTAACCGCGCTTCATCCGCCATGCCCGCCTTTGCGGCTTCGACCCATGCGGCGCGTTCGCGATCCGCCCGGGAAGTCCTGATACCGGCGTCGATCCAGCCCCGGACCACTTCCGCGACCGACCTGCCGGTATCTCTTGCTTCGGCCTCAAGCGCAGCCTTCCGCTCCTGACCGATATCCCGGATATTCAAAGACGAAGTCATGGCGCCTCGCAGGTATGCAACACATATTGCCATACATAGCGCAGGATGTCCGTTTCGCCAAGGCATCCGCCCCTTTTCCACCTTGATCCGCCCCCCGCTTTCCCCTAAACGACCGCAGGCCCGGAATCGCGCAGGCGGATCGGGGCGCTGATGCTATGGCACGATGCGATCCCGGCTTTCTTCGGCCGACCCGGAACGCGGCCCTGGCAGGACGGACAAGGAACCGACGAACGATCTCCGGCGGGCGCTGCGGCGGACCCGGGTGAAGACCAGGAGCTCTCGGGCGCGCACACTCTGCGGGGCAACCGCAGGCATTTAGGAGAGACCAGCGATGAACCTGATCGCACAGATCGAGGCGGAACAGATCGCCTCGCTG
The DNA here is from genome assembly GCA_020441135.1 of Pseudooceanicola sp. Classification (GTDB taxonomy): domain Bacteria; phylum Pseudomonadota; class Alphaproteobacteria; order Rhodobacterales; family Rhodobacteraceae; genus Seohaeicola_A. The sequence continues at coordinate 7,722 of JAGRMS010000078.1, read as the reverse complement.
GGGAAGGATATCCCCGACTTCCGCGCCGGCGACACGATCCGCGTCGGCTATAAAGTGACCGAAGGCACCCGCAGCCGCGTCCAGATGTATGAAGGCGTCTGCATCTCGCGCAAGGGCGGCGGCATCGCGGCCTCGTTCACCGTCCGCAAGATTTCCTTCGGCGAAGGCGTGGAGCGTGTGTTCCCGCTCTACTCCACCAACATCGACAGCATCACCGTGGTCCGCCGTGGCCGCGTGCGCCGCGCCAAGCTCTACTACCTGCGCTCGCGTCAGGGCAAATCGGCCCGTATCGCCGAGAACGTACACTACAAAGAGCTGTCGTCGGCAGCCGAAGCGTAAGGAGCCACGCCATGAAATCCGGAATTCACCCGAACTATCACATCATCGACGTGAAGATGGTCGATGGCACCGTCGTGCAGATGAAATCGACCTGGGGCAAGGAAGGCGAGCAGCTGTCGCTCGACATCGACCCCTCGGTTCACCCGGCCTGGACCGGCGGCGGCACGCGCCTGCTCGACACCGGCGGCCGCGTGTCGAAGTTCAAGAACAAATATGCCGGCCTGGGCTTCTGATCCAGCCGAAACCCACGACGGACGCCGCCCCCCGGGGCGGCGTTTTTCTTTAGGCCGATTTTCTTTTGGCCGGTGACCAATTGGAAACAATTTGGCGGCAGTTTCCGGGTGAACAGCAACCACCGGAATCGCCATGCCCGCAGCCCTCTCCGTCTCCCAGGCCCTGAACCGCGCCAGCAAGGCCATCAAGACCGGCGAGGTCGAGGTTGCCGAGGATATGTATCTGAAGGTGCTCGAACGGTTTCCGGCCAACCGCCGGGCGCGGCAGGGGCTCGAGGCGCTGTGCCAGGGCAGCGCCTCGGAGATGGCTGTCAGCGCCCGCGACATGCAGGCCAGGGGCAAGCTTTATGCAGCGGAAAAGCGATGGACCTTCGCGGTCTGCCGCTCGCCCGAGACGGCGGGGCTGGGGATCGGCCTGGCGCTTTGTCGGCTCGAGATGGGGCAGGCCGCCGCCGCGCTGGATGCCATCGACAAGGTGCTGGAGGTCTGCCCCGACGACGCCCGCGCGCTGGACACGCGGGGCCGCGCCCTGCGCGACCTTGGCCGCATGGACGAGGCCGAGACCTGTCACCGCGCCGCCCTGCGCGGCGGGATCGAGGATACCGGCCCGCTGAACCACCTCGGCATTCTCGCGCAGGCGCGGGGAGAGCGGGACGCCGCTGCCGGGTTCTATCGCCAGGCCATCGCCCTGCGCCCCGAGGTGCCGGACCTGCACCACAACCTGTCGCACGTCCTGACCTACACCGAGGGCGAACCGCACGTCGACCAGATGCAGCGCCTGCTGGCCCGTGTCGCGCCGCGCGACCCGGGCCAGGCGCCCCTGCATTTCGCCCTGTTCAAGGCGTTTGACGACCTCGATCAGCGCGACAGGGCCTTTGCCCATCTGGCGCAGGGCAACCGGATGAAACAGGCGGCGGTCGGCTACGAGGTGCGTCACGACGCCCTGCGGTTTGCACACGTCAAGTCGCTGCTGGCAAAACCGCTGCCGCCGCTTGACTCCGGCGTCCCCCTGCCCGCGCGCCCGATCTTTGTCGTCGGCCTGCCGCGGTCGGGGACCACGCTGGTCGAGCAGGTGCTGGCGCAGGCCCCGGGCACGCAAGCCTGCGGCGAACTTTCGGTGGTTGCGCGCGCGGCGGCGAAATTGCTGAGAACGCTCCAGGACGAGAAGCGGAAACAGCTCGACACCGACGACATCGCCGACCTGCGCGCCCAGATCGCGGCGGGGCTGTCGCGCTATTCGAACGGCGCGCCGGTCATGATCGACAAGATGCCCTTGAACTTCCGCTGGGTCGGCTTCATCGCCGCCGCCCTGCCCGAGGCGCGGATCGTCCACGTCAGTCGCGATCCGATGTCGGTGGCCTGGTCGCTGTACCGCCACGCCTTTGCCGGGCGCGGCAACGGCTTTGCCTACGGCATCGGCGAGATCGTCGCCTACATGCTGTTGCACCGCGACCTGATGGCCTTCTGGCAGGCACGGCTTTCCGATCGCCTGATCACGCTCAATTACGACGAGATGGTGCGCGCCCCCGAAACCCGGTTACGCGAGTTGGTCGACCGCTGCGGCCTCGGCTGGCGCAACGACTGCCTGGCCGCGCACCGGTCAAACAATGCCGTGCTGACGGCCAGTTCGGCGCAGGTGCGCCAACCGATCCATGACGGCAGCAACGCGGCCTGGCGCCGGTATGAAGCCCAGCTTGCCCCGCTGCGCGATGCGCTGTCCAACGCGGGGCTGATCTGACGCGAGAGGAAATACAACAGACGGCGATTCAACCTCTGATGGGCGCTTTTCATCCATGTAGACACTAAATATAGTGGCGCGAACACCGGACTGAGCAACGCACCATTCAAGAGGGCCAGGCATGGCGCATATCATCGTTGTCGGGAACGAAAAGGGCGGCGCGGGCAAGTCGACCGTCTCGATGCATGTCGCCACGGCGCTGGCCCGGCTTGGCCACAAGGTCACGGCGCTCGACCTCGACCTGCGCCAGCGGACGATGGCGCGCTATGCCGAAAACCGCGCGGCCTTTCTCGCCAAGGCCAAGCTGGACCTGCCCAGCGCCACCTGCCACGACCTGCCCGAGGTGGACCCGGCGGCCCTGCGCCCGGGCGAGAACATCTATGACCACCGCCTCTCGGCGGCGGTCGCCCAGTTGGAGCCCGACAGCGACTTCATCCTTATCGACTGCCCCGGTTCGCACACCCGTCTCAGCCAGGTCGCCCATTCGCTCGCCGATACGCTGATTACGCCGCTGAACGACAGCTTCATCGACTTCGACCTGCTCGCCCGCACGGATACCAGCGGCGAGCGCATCGTCGCGCCCTCGGTCTATTCCGAAATGGTGTGGAGCGCGCGGCAGCTGCGCGCGCAGGCGGGCCTGAAGGCGATCGACTGGGTGGTCATGCGCAACCGCGTCGCCACCCAGCGCATGGTCAACAAGGAAAAGATGGAACGGGCGATCAAGATGCTCTCCGCCCGCCTCGGTTTTCGCATCGCGCCCGGCTTCTCGGAGCGGGTCGTGTTCCGCGAACTGTTCCCGCGCGGGCTGACCCTGCTCGACCTCAAGGACATCGGCGTCAAGCAGCTGAACATCTCGAACGTCGCCGCCCGGCAGGAATTGCGCGACATGATGAAGGCGCTGAACCTGCCGGGGGTCAAGGTCACGTTCTAGAGCGTCCCGCGCCGAGTCGGGTTGGCGTCCTCAGCCGCGTCGGCTGAGGGCGATACTGCGCGACGTGCCCTAGGCGAAGGCCGCGTTCGCCTCTTCCAGTTCCTTCACCACATCGGCGAACTTCGGCTCCTTGTGCAACGCGTCCAGACGGTTGCGCAGGTCGATCACCTTCTTGCGCTCGGCGGCGATCTTCTTGTCGATGTCCTCCAGATCGACCCGTGACTTCGGCGCGCCAAGCTGCTTGGTCAGGGTGTCGATCTTGTTCTCGACATCCTTGATGCTCTTGCCCTTGTCGTCGATGCCCTTCTGCAAGGAAGCCTTTTTCTTGTCGTCCCACTCGCGGCCCAGCTCGCGCTCCAGCTTGCGCTTGCGCGACTCGAGCTGGCCTTTCAGCAGGTCCGCCTGGTGGATCTTCATCTGCACCAGCCCGTCCGACTTGCTGAGCTCCAGCTGCCGGATCTGCCCTTCGGCGCGGTTGATCTCGGTGTTGATCTGCCCCGCCTCCTTGCCCAGCGCCTTGGAATAGGCCGCGGTGGCCTTTTTCAATCGCTCGACGTTTTCAGCGGTATAGTCCTGGTCGACCTCGTCGAAGTAGCTGCTCATCAGCACCGCATCCAGCGTCGGGCGCTTCGACGGATCGGGATCCTTCATCTTGTTCATCAGTCGCGTCAGCGACGACATCTGGCTGACATCGCCGTCACCATCGGTCTTCTGCGAGGGGCCGGGGTTGGCGGTCGAAAAGCGTTCCTTGAACGTGCCCATCCCCCGCAGCGGGTCGGTGATCCGCTCGAGGATTTCGCCCAGCGTGAAGTTGTCCGACTTCTGCGTCACCGCGCCTTCGTCGCCCTGCAACTCGGGCGGCTCGTAGCCCGGCGTGAACTCGTCAAGGCCGCGGATCGCGTCCTCGTGCGAATCGACGTGCTGCGCCAACCCGAAGTCGGCGACCTTGAAGACGCCGTTCTCGTCGACGAAGACATTCGCCTCCTTCAGGTCGTGGTGGGTCATGCCGCTGCTTTGCATCGCCTTCATGCCGGTGACGATCTCGCGCATCTGCTGCGCCATCAGCGCCTGCCGGGCCTTGTCCGAGATCAGGCCCGACTTCTCGGCCGCCCCCACCGACTCGGTGAACTGCTCGGCATCGCCCGAACCGGCAAGGTCCATCACGATCAGCGGCGCGCCATTCGGGGCCAGCACCATGCCCTTCATGTCGAGCACGTTCTCGGGGCAATCCCCGCTTTCACCGCCGCTGACCGACCGGTGGTTGCCCGCTTCCTTGCGCAGGCCCTGGTGTTCGGCCTCGTCCGTATCGTCGTTGCCGTTGAATCCGATCGGCGTCTTGACGACCACCTTGTTCCCGTTGGCGTCCTTGGCAAGGTAGACCGTCCCGCCACCGCCCTGGCCGAGAAGTTTCAAATCGCTGTAGGTCACACCGCCCAGGGTGAATTCGGTCAGCTGGCCGTCCTTGTCGACCTTCGCCTTGTCCGGATACTTGTCGCGCGCGGCCTTCTTCATCGCGTCGCCCGCCGCCTTGATCTTGTGCCAGACGGTCGGGTCGATGGAGTTCGGATCCTTCGGATCGAACGGCAGCCCCGCCGCCTTGGCGGCTTCGACATACCAGTCGAGATCGCTGCGGGTACACATCTCGAAGGCTTCGTCGGGCACGGTGCCGTTCTTCAGCAGGTCGTCCATGATGTCCGACACGCCCTTGCCCGCCGCCTGGCCGATCTGGTCGGGCGTCTTGCGGGTGTCGGTCACGTCGATTTCCAGGTCGTCCATCATCGTCGCGGTATCAAACGGACGGATCCGCGCGCTGGTCATGGGCGAGGTGTCCTCGGTCATCGTCAGCACCGCCCGGTCGGTATTCAGCGCCTCGAGATACCGTTTCTTCGCCGCCTCCAGCCGCTGCTCCTCGACCTTGTCGAGGTGCTTGAACTGGTCCAGCAGCTTCTGCTCGGCCTTCTTCGCCTCGCCGCCTTCCAGCCGGTTGCCCGAATCGTCGGTAGCGGCCAGCACCTCCATCGGCGGCGGGCTGGTCTTGGTCTTCAGCACGTCCAGCAGGGTATTGCGGTGGGTGCGCAGGATCGGGGTCATCTCGGATTGCAGCTCGGCCCCCTTGCCCGCCAGAAAGTCCTGCCGGACCTGCTGGTCGAGGAAGGTATAGCGGGCGTTGTGCATCCCCTTCCCGGCCTCGGGGTTCTTCTTGTTCAGAAGCTGGATGTTGTGCGAAATCAATGCCAGCAGCGAGGGGATCGTCGGCGCGTTCGAGAACATCGCCTTGTAGGTCTGCAACGCCTGGGTCACGTTGGTCTCGACCGCGTCCCACTCCATCAGCAGCTCTTTCTGCCGCCGCAGGTTCTCGCCCGCCAGGGTGATGATGCCGTCACGGGTGTTTTCGTCGGCGGGATCGCGCAGCAGCCGCGCCTCGTCGATCACCTCATCGGCCCCGTCCGCCGCCATCTCGCGGATACGGCGCTGTTCGGTCTGAAGCCGGCGCACCGCGTTCTCCAGGTCGTCCAGGTCGCTGTTGATCGCCGCGACCGAGATGCCGCCCTTGACCGCCGTCGCAGCCGACCGCGCGCCCTGCTTCACCGTCTTCAGGTCGTGATAGGCGCCCTTCAGGTCGCCGCCCTCGGCCTTCTTGTTGGCGTTCGCAAGCGCCTGTTGCAGGTTCGCCAGCTGCGGATGCTCGGGCGGAAGGGTCTTGATCTCGGCCTCGGCCTTGTCGCGCCGGCGCCAGAACTCCTGCACCTGGGACTTCAGCGACTTCTTCGCGAAATAGCCCTTGGTGTTGTAGCCAAGGTGGTCCTGGAGGAATTTCAGTTGCGCGGGGGTCAGATCAGCCATGGATGCCTCATAGGGGAACGGGAAAACGGTTGGACTGGTTAATGCGCCTCCGCTCTTAGCAAGATTTCCGGCCCTGCCAAAAAGAAATCTGACGCCCCGTCACCCGGCCAGCCGGACCAGCAACCGGCGCAACTGGCCGGTCTCGTCCGGCGACAGGTCGCGCACCAGCCACGCGTCGCACTCCTGCGCCACCGCGCGCAGGTCGCGATAGGCGGCAAGCCCCGTCGGGGTCAGCTCCAGATGCTCCACCCGCCGGTCGCGTTCGTCCGGGTCGCGCCGCAGGAACCGGCGTTCGGCCAGCCGCTGCACCGCCCGGCTGATCTTGGTCTTGTGGGTGCGCGCCCGCTGGCCGATCTCGGTCGCGGTCATCCGCCCGTAGATGCCAAGGTGGAACAACACCCGCCATTCGGTGCGCAACATGCCGTAGCGGCTCTTGTAGACACGCTGAAAGGCCAGGCTCGACTCCTCCGCCGCCTGGTTCAGCAGGTAGGGCAGGAAAAGCTGAAGATCGAAGTCGTCTTTTTCGCTCATGGCCCTACCTTTCCGGTTGTTGGTTACAAAATCAACTACTACCTCCGCACCCAGCAAGAGGGAGGCACCGATGAACCGACCGACTCACCCGCATGAATTCGTCCAGGCCAGCGCCGGGACCGGCCTGACCGAGGGCTACATGCCCGGCTTCGGCAACGACTTCGAAACCGAGGCGCTGCCGGGTGCCCTGCCGCAGGGCATGAACTCGCCGCAGAAGTGCAACTATGGCCTGTATGGCGAGCAGCTTTCCGGCACCGCCTTCACCGCCAATCCGCCCGAGCGGACCTGGACCTATCGCATCCGCCCCTCGGTCAAGCATTCCGCGCGTTACACGAAAATCGACCTGCCCTACTGGAAAAGCGCGCCGCATGTCGTCGAGGACGTGACCAGCCTCGGCCAGTACCGCTGGGATCCGGTGGCGCATTCCGGCGAGAAGCTGACCTGGCTCACGGGCATGCGTACCATGACCACCGCCGGCGACGTGAACACGCAGGTCGGCATGGCGAGCCACATCTACCTCGTCACCGAAAGCATGGTGGACGCCTACTTCTACTCCGCCGACAGCGAGTTGCTGGTCGTCCCCCAGGAAGGCCGCCTGCGCTTCTGCACCGAGCTCGGGATCATCGACCTCGCCCCGCAGGAAATCGCCATCCTCCCGCGCGGCCTTGTCTACCGGGTCGAGGTGCTGGAAGGCCCCTGCCGCGGCTTCGTCTGCGAGAACTACGGCCAGAAGTTCGAGATGCCGGGCCGCGGCCCGATCGGCGCCAACTGCCTCGCCAACCCGCGCGACTTCAAGGCCCCGGTAGCGGCCTACGAGGACCGCGAGGTGCCCTCGACCCTCACCATCAAGTGGTGCGGCCAGTTCCATGAGACGCAGATCGGCCAGAGCCCGCTGGACGTGGTCGCCTGGCACGGCAACTACGCGCCCTACAAGTATGACCTGTCCACCTACTGCCCGGTCGGCGCGATCCTCTTCGACCACCCCGACCCGTCGATCTTCACGGTCCTGACCGCCCCCAGCGGCGTGCCGGGCACCGCCAACATCGACTTCGTGCTGTTCCGCGAACGCTGGATGGTGGCCGAGGACACCTTCCGCCCGCCGTGGT
>JAGRMS010000505.1 GCA_020441135.1 Pseudooceanicola sp. | reverse complement strand
CGACGCGCGCAGCGCGGCGCAAACCCTTGACCGTCGACGCGCGCAGCGCGGCGCAACCCTCATTGCACGAGCCTTTTCGCCGCCGCCCGCCGCACCGCCGCCGTCACCGGGGCCAGCGGGGTCGCCATGATGCGGCTGACCTGCCAGCTGAGCGCGATGTCGAGCGGGGCGCCGGGGCGGAGGTCGGTGAGCTCTCCGGTTTCGATCAGCGCGCCCGCAAGGCAATCCGGGTTCATCGCCCAGGCGAGGCCGCTGCGGGCGGCTTCGAGGAAGGCGTGGGTGGAGGGGATCGTGTGCAAGGGCGGCGAGGGCCAGGGGCCGATGTGGTCCGTCACCCAGCGCCGTTGCAGCGAATCCTTGGTGCTGAAGCTGAGGCAGGGGGCGCGGGCGAGCGCGGCGAGGGTCACGCCCCCGGGGAACCAGCGGGCGACGAAGGCCGGGGCCGCGGTGGCGCGGTAGCGGAGCGCGCCGAGGGGGATCACGTCGCAGCCCGCCACCGGCTTGACCTGCGCCGTCACCGCCGCCGAGACCTCGCCCCGGCGCAGCCAGTCGGCGCTGTGGTCCTCGTCGTCGACCACGAGGTCGAAGAGCAGGCCGTCAAGTGCGGTCAGCGCGGCCATGAACCAGGTGGCGAGGCTGTCGGCGTTGACCGCGATGCGCAGGGCGGGCAGGCCGCCCATGTCGGCGAGGCCGAGATCGCGCGAGACCTGCGCCTCGAGCAGCCCGACGTCGCCGGAGTGCTTGGCAAGACGGGCGCCGGCGGGGGTGGCGGTGCAGGGGGTGCCGCGGTGGATCAGCACCGCGCCGACGCGATCCTCCAGCGCCCTGATGCGCTGCGAGATGGCGGAGGGCGTGACGGCAAGCTCCGCCGCCGCCGCCTCGAAGCTGCCGCGGCGGAGGATGCTGGAGAGTGCGTTCAACTGATCCGGATCGAATTGCATAAGCCAATCTTAATCCGCGTGATCCTCTTTCACTGGATAAGGCGCGGCTGCGGGCCTAGTCAAACGGCGGTTTTGACGGGAATGCAACGATGACACTGGCCCTGATCTCGGGATTCTTCCTTGGTTTCAGCCTGATCCTCGCCATCGGGGCGCAGAATGCCTTCGTGCTGCGGCAGGGGCTGCGGCGGAGTCACGTTTTCGCGATCTGCCTGACCTGCGCGGTCTCGGACGCGGTGCTGATCACCGCCGGGGTCGCGGGCTTCGGCGTCCTGTCGCAGTCGCTGCCCTGGCTGGGCGAGGTCTTGCGCTGGGGCGGCGCGGCCTTCCTGCTGGCCTACGGGGCGCTGAGCCTGAAGCGGGCCTGGACCGGCTCGTCCGCCATGGCGGCGGACGGACCGGACACCGGCCGGCTCTGGCCCGCGCTGCTGACGGTGCTGGCCTTCACCTGGCTCAATCCGCATGTCTACCTCGACACGGTGATGCTGGTCGGCTCGGTCTCGGCCCAGTCGGAGCATCCGGCGCTTTTCGGGCTGGGCGCGGTCTGCGCGAGCTTCGTCTTCTTCTTCTCGCTGGGCTACGGCGCGCGGCTGCTGGCGCCCTTGTTCGCGCGGCCGCGGGCCTGGCAGCTGCTCGACCTTGCCATCGCGCTGACGATGTTCGCATTGGCCGCCGGGTTGCTTGCCTTGTGAAGGGTTGCCTCTGCCCGCGAACGGGTGTTGAACGGCAGCCATGAGCCAGCCTTCCCCCGCCCGCCCGGTTGCCGGTGTCCTCTGGATGCTGTTCGCCGGCATCTGCTTCGTCGCCGTCAACGCGCTGGTCAAATACCTCGGCGACCGCATCCCGGCGCCCGAGTCGGCCTTCCTGCGCTACCTGCTGGGGTTGGTCTTCCTGGTGCCGCTGCTGCGGCAGATGCTCGCGGTGCGGATCGACCGGACGCTCTGGGCGCAGTTCGTCGGGCGGGGCGTCATGCATGCCTTCGGCGTCATGCTGTGGTTCTACGCGATGACGCAGATCTCGCTGGCCGACGTGACGGCGATCAACTACCTGGCCCCGGTCTATGTCACCATCGGCGCGGCCATCTTCCTGGGCGAGCGGCTGGCGATCCGGCGTATCCTCGCCGTCGTTGCGGCCCTGGTCGGGGCGCTGGTGATCCTGCGCCCGGGCCTGCGCGAGATCGAGGCGGGGCACTGGGCGATGATGCTGGCTGCGGTGGTCTTCGGCGGCTCGTACATCCTCGCCAAGGTGGTGGTGGACAAGGCCAACCCGGCGCTGGTGGTGGGGATGCTGTCGCTTTGGGTCACGGTGTCGCTGGCGCCCTTCGCCATCGCGGTCTGGGTGACGCCGACGCTGCACGAGCTCGCCATCCTTTTCGCCGTGGCCTTTTTCGCCACCGTCGGCCACTACGCCATGACCCTGGCCTTCGCCGCCGCCCCGGTGACCGTGACGCAGCCCGTGACCTTCCTTCAGCTGGTCTGGGCGACGCTGCTGGGCGTGCTGGTGTTCCACGAGCCGCTCGACCCCTGGGTGCTGGCGGGGGGCGGGCTGATCCTGGCCTCGGTCACCTTCATCAGCTGGCGCGAGGCGGTGCTGAACCGGCGGGCGGTGACGCCGCCGGCGCTGGCGACCAAGGTCTGAGCGGCTTTATTGATTGACGAGTCAATAAACGCTGACTAGCGTTCTCCGGCACCCCTGCCGGAGACCCGAGTCATGCCCAAGGTCGGAATGGAACCGATCCGCCGCGAGGCGCTGGTCAAGGCGACGATTGCCGAGATCGGCGCGGCGGGATCGCTGGACGTGACGGTCAGCCAGAT
>JAGRMS010000077.1 GCA_020441135.1 Pseudooceanicola sp. | reverse complement strand
TGCTGGCCTGGTACGACAACGAATGGGGCTTCTCGGTGCGCATGGCCGACGTGGCCGTGGTGATGGGCCGCCTGCAGGACTGACTTGCACCACCGCGCCCCGCCGGGCATACCGGCGGGACGCAACCCCCGGGCCGGGACATGACCAACCGCATCGCCTTCGTCCTCGCCTGCCTGATCCTTCTCGCCGCACTGATTGACGGGCTGGTCTTCGGATCGGAACACTTCCTGTTCCTTGGCAAGAAGCTGTTCGCCTTCCTCGACTGGATCGCGTTCTGGCGTTAGGCGGCTTCCGCGTCCTCTCCAACCGCCAGCGCCGCCGTCTCGGGCGTGGTTGCCTTGGCGGCGGGGGTTGGCACGAAGGTCGACTTCTGCGCGACGGGAACGGCCGAGCGGCTGGATATCCGCAGGGCGGTGAAGCCGATCATCACCACATGCGCGCCGGCTGACGTCACGAAAAGCCCGGCGGACCCGAACTCCTTCATGCAGAAGCCCGCGATGGTGGGTCCGGCGATGGCGCCAAGGCCGTAGGTCAGCAGCAGCCCGCCGCTGACCTGGATATAGGTGCCGGGGGCCGCATGGTCGTTGGCGTGGGCGACAATCAGCGGATACATCGCATAGATGCAGGCCCCGAACAGCGAGGCGAGGATCAGGTTGCCGTAGAGATCCTGCGGCTGGATCAGGATGAAGGCCACGTCCACCGCCAGTGCCGCCGCGACAACGCCCAGCAGCACGATCCGGCGGTCCATCCGGTCCGAGGCCGCGCCGATGGGGATCTGGCTGACCGCCCCCGCCAGCACCGGCAGCGAGGCGAACAGCGCGACCGAGGCCATCATCAGCCCGACCCGGTCGGCATAGACCGCCGACAGCGTGCCGAACGCCCCGTTCGAGATGCCGATGCCGAAGCAGGTCACAACCGCCACCGGCGAATTGCGCCAGAGCGCCTTGAGGTCCAGCTTGACCGAAACCAGCGGCTTGGGCGTGGTGGTGGACGAGATCGACAGCGGCACCAGCGACAGGCAGTAGAAGATCGCGGGCAGCACGAAGAACAGGAACCCGGCGGTGTTGCCCAGCGACAGCGACATCTGACCGGCGGTCGAGGCCATCAGGTTCACCATCGTGTAGATGCCGAAGATCTTTCCGCGCGACTGGGGATTGGTGCGCTCGGACAGCCAGCTTTCCACGATCATCGCGGCGCCGGCAAAGCAGAAGCCCGACAGGCCGCGCAGCGGGATCCAGACCCAGGAGGTGACGGCGATCAGCTGGATCAGCACCGCCACGGCGGCAAAGGCACACATCACGCCGAAGGCACGGATATGGCCGACCTTGCCGACCAGGCGCGGGTTGAAGATGCATCCCAGCACATAGCCAATGGCCCAGCCGGTGCCGAGCAGACCCAGCGCCGCGGCATCGAACCCCTCCTGCGTGCCGCGGATTGGCAGGATCAACCCGTTCATGCCTCCGGCGAACAGCAAAAGGGCGGAACCGAGCAGAAGGGTGCTGACGGGCAGAAACTGTTTCACACCGGCTCCTGCGGCAGTGGCGGGGTTTCGCCGGGGCGCGGCCCGGCGACTTGGTTTTGCCACGATGTGCCGCTAGGCGAAAGGCCGAGTTGCAAGCGCAGGCGGAACGAGGCCGGAATGACGTTCGTGAATACCCAACCCCATGCGGCGGACGCGCTGAGCCTGGTGGAACTGGACCTCTACCACCTGATCATGGACTACCGCGCCGAGATGGGGCTGGAGCCGATCCCGCTGTCGCTGGCGCTGACGACAACGGCGGGGCGGCACGCGGCGGATACCGCCTATAACATATGGCAGGCCGGGCTGGTGCTGCCCACCGGCGCGAACCTGCACAGCTGGTCGGACGCGCCCTATTACGGCGACCACAGCCAGCCGCAGGTGATGTGGGACGCCCCCGAACGCATCGGCACGGGCTACACCGACTACGGGTTCGAGATCTCGGCAGCGGGCTATGGCAGTAACGAATCCGCGCTGGCCGGGTGGAAGGCGTCGAGCGGGCACAACCAGGTGATCGTGAACCAGGGTGCCTGGGCGAATTGGGACTGGAACGCCATCGGCATCGGCGTCATCACCGATCCGTCGGCGGGCGGTCCCTACGGCGGCCGCGTCTACCACGTCTGGTTCGGACGCACGGGAGACGCGGCACCGGACATTAGCGGCACAGCGGCAGGCGAGAGCATCGCCGGCACCGCCTTCGACGACACCATGCTGGGGCGCGGCGGGCGCGACCGGCTGGCGGGCGGCGACGGCGACGACATCCTGCGCGGCCAGGGCGGCGGCGACCGGCTGACCGGCGGCGCGGGCGACGACGTGCTGACCGGCGGGGCCCGTATCGACCGCTTCGTCTTCGCCGGACGCGACTGGGGCCGCGACCGGGTGACGGACTACGACGGCGACATCGTGGTGATCCGGGGCGAAGTGCAGACCCGCGCAGCCCTCGACGCAGCACTGAGCGAGCGCAACGGCAACGTGATCTACGACATGGGCGGCGACGGCAGGAACGTCATCGTCTTCGAGGGCATCGACAAGGCCGCGCTGGACCTCGATCACTTCGTCCTGATCTGAGCCAGCAGCTCCTCCGCCGAATAGCGCCGCGGAACGGCCTCGCCCTCCTCCGCCTTGACAAGCCGCACCAGCGCCGCGTTCACCGGCGTCGGATGGCCGCATTCCGCCCCGATCCGCACGATCTCGCCATTCAGGATGTCGACCTCGGTTGGCTTGCCTGCGGCGAGGTCGGTGGCGAGCGAGGTCATCGACTCGGGATCGAGGTTCTGACGGCGCAGCGCGGCGATATTGAACAGCCAGTCCGGCCCGCGCAGGATCGGGATGGCCAGCCGCGGACTGGTGGGGCCGACTTTCGCAAACCGGATACCGGCGGCCCTGTAGGCGGCCAGCGCCTCGGCCACGGCGGCGGCGTAGACGTGTCGATAGCCGCGCTGCGTCAGCATCGCGTGCAGCGGCAGGCCGCTCAACCCGTTGACCGCCCCGACGAGGTTCAGCAGCAGCTTGCCATACTGGATCGGCGCAAGGTCGTCGTGCAGTTCCACCTGGGCCAGCGAAGCGGTCAGCGGATGGCGCATCACCGCCACCTCGCCGGGGCCGGATCGGTGCAGCCGCGTCGGCCCGGTCCAGACGATGTTGAAGGGCACCATGCCGGGGATGACCGCGCGTTCCGGGAACCGCGTGCGCAGGGCGCGGACGGGGGCGAGGCCGTTCAGCAGCGACAGGATGGGCGTTTCCGGGCGGGCATGGCGGGCAATGTCCGCCATCGCCCCGTCCAGAGCGTGGGCCTTGACGGCCACCGCGATCAGGTCGGCCCCCGCCAGCGCGGCGGGGTCGCTCGTCAGGGTCATCGGACCGGCGGTCAGCGCGTCGGCCTGCAACGCGCCCTTCCGCAGCGGTGCCAGCACGCGCTCGCGCCCGATCAGGGTGACGCCCGCGCCCTGCCCCGCCGACCACTGCGCGCCGACGTAGCAGCCGATGGCCCCGGCGCCGAGGATCGCGATGTGCATTCGATGGACCTCCCGGCGCCAGAGTGACGGCGCGGGCCGGATCAGTCCAGCACGACGATGCCGGAATGCTTCTGCTTGTGCTCGGGCTCGACATGGATGGTGATGCGCACGCCCTCGATGGCCGCCCGCAACCCTTCCTCGATCCGGTCGCAGATCTCGTGGGCGTCGAAGACGGTGGTCTCGCCCGGCACCACGAGGTGGAAGTCGATGAAGGTTGCCTGCCCGGCGTGGCGCGTCCGCAGGTCATGCGCCTCCAGCGCGCCGCCCCCTTCGCGCGAGATCACGTCGCGCACCAGGTCCAGCGTCGCCTGCGGCACCGCCTCGTCCATCAGCCCCGACAGCGACTCGCGCATCACCCGCCAGCCGGACCAGAGGATGTTGACGGCGACGACAGCCGCAAGGATAGGGTCGAGGATCCACCACCCTGTGACGAAGGCCAGCAGCACCCCCAGCGCCACGCCCGCCGAAGTGACGACATCGGTGAACAGGTGCCGCCCGTCGGCCACCAACGCGGGCGAGCGGTCGGTGCGGCCAAAGCGGATCAGCAGCGCGGCCCAGACCGCGTTGATGACCGTCGCCACGCCGTTGATCAGCAAGCCTTCGATCGGCATGTCCAGCGCAACCGGGGCCATGATGCCCTCGACCGCCTCTTTCAGGATCAGCAGCGCGGCGACGATGATCATGACGCCTTCCAGCACCGCGCTGAAGAACTCGGCCTTGTCGTGACCATAGGGGTGCGTCGCATCCGCCGGCTGCGCCGCCACCCGGATCGCCACCAGCGCCGCGATGGCGGTGGCAACGTTCACCGTGCTTTCCAGCGCATCCGACAACAGCGCGACCGACCCCGTCACCCACCAGGCCAGCGCCTTGATGCCAAGCACGACGACGCCGACGACGATGCTTCCGATGGCAAGGCGGAGAGTGCGCGACATGGGATTCCCGGGGTCAGAGGTCGGGTCGGTCTACCCGCGCGGGCGCCGGGGTGCAATCGGGCAGTTCGGGTGGGGTGGGCTTGCGGCGTCCGGTTGGTGACACTCTCATATTCGCCGGAGATGAAAGAGTGGCTTGGGCGTTTGCTTCAGTAATGGTACCGGCATTGCGCGATTTCCAATACCTGGGCGTCCCCCCGGCCCGAGACGCGATAGACCAGTCGATCCGCCTTGGTGATCCGTCGTGACCACCACCCGGTCAGATCGCCCTTGAGCGGTTCCGGTTTTCCGCTCCCCCTGAAGGGCGTGCGCTTCGCTTCCTTGATCAGGTCATTCAGGCGGTCGAAGGTCTTGGTGTCCGTCTCGCGCCACGAGAGGTAGTCCTGCCAGGCGTGGTCAGAGAAGATCAGCTTCACTGTCCAGCGTGCGTTCCACGCCTCGCCCGGCATCAAGCTCAGCGACCGAGGCGCGCAGCCGCCGGGCATTGGCCGGAGAGGTCAGCAGGTAGAGCGTTTCCTGAATCGCGTCCCACTCTTCCTTGCCGACAACGACCACGGCCTCGCTGCCCGACCGGGTGATCACGGTCTCGGTCTTGTCATGGATCGCGTGATCCATGACGTCCTTCAGATGCTTGCGCGCATCGGTGTAGGTCACGATGTTCATCTGGGCGCCGATGCTGGTGGAGACATGCGATCCTTTGCGGGGAAACTATATGGTACAGAATCCCGTACAAGTCAAGCGTCCCCCTACTCCGCCGCCCGCGCCGCCGGGTTGTTCGGATGCGTCGTCCAGTTCGCATAGTCCGGGCTGACCACGCGGCCCGTGCGCGGGTCCACCTCGCCCGGGGCCATCTGCACCATGGTGATGCAGTCCTCCACCGGGCAGACGTCGACGCAGAGGTTGCAGGCGACGCATTCGGCGTCGTTGACCTCGAACACGCGGCCCGGGTGCATCCAGATCGCCTGGTGCGAGGTGTCCTCGCAGGCGGCATAGCAGCGGCCGCACTTGATGCAGGCGTCCTGGTCGATCTTCGCCTTGGCGACGTAGTTGAGGTTCAGATACTGCCAGTCGGTGACATT
>JAGRMS010000076.1 GCA_020441135.1 Pseudooceanicola sp. | reverse complement strand
TGGCGATCTTCTCGGGCCAGATCGCGGCGGCGCTCGCCGCCGGCAATGCCGTGTTGGCCAAGCCTGCGGAACAGACGCCGCTGATTGCTCACCTTGCCGTGCGGTTGCTGCACGAGACGGGCGTTCCCCGCGCTGCCCTGCAACTGCTGCCCGGCGGCGGCGAGGTCGGCGCGGCGCTGACGGCGGATGCGCGCGTGAAGGGCGTCGCCTTCACCGGCTCCACCGCCACGGCGCTGAAAATTCGCGCCGGCATGGCAGAACACATGGCGCCCGGCACGCCGCTGATCGCGGAAACCGGCGGGCTGAACGCGATGATCGTCGACTCGACCGCCCTGCCCGAGCAGGCGGTGCAATCCATCGTCGAAAGCGCCTTTCAGTCGGCGGGGCAACGGTGCTCGGCGCTGCGCTGTCTCTATCTGCAAGAGGACATCGCCGAGGACGTGCTGAAGATGCTCACCGGCGCGATGGACACGCTGCGGCTGGGCGATCCCTGGGAGCATGCAACCGACATCGGCCCGGTGATCGACGCCGGGGCGCAGGCGGGCATCCGGGCGCATATCGACACCGCGCGGCACGAGGGGCGCGTGCTGAAGGAATTGCAGGCGCCGCAGGGCGGGACGTTCATCGCGCCGACGCTGATCTCGGTGAAAGGCATTGCCGATCTGGAGCGCGAGATTTTCGGGCCCGTCCTGCATGTCGCGCGGTTCAACTCGGGCGACCTCGATCGCGTGATCGACGCCATCAATGCGACCGGCTACGGCCTGACCTTCGGCCTGCACACGCGGATCGACGACCGCGTGCAGCATGTGACCGAGCGCATCCATGCCGGCAACGTCTATGTCAACCGCAACCAGATCGGCGCCATCGTCGGTTCGCAGCCCTTCGGCGGCGAAGGGTTGTCGGGCACGGGGCCGAAGGCGGGCGGGCCGAACTACATGGCGCGCTTCTGTTCCGGTGCCGCGCCGGGACGGGTGGAACCGCGCTCGATGCCCGGCCCCACGGGCGAAAGCAACCGGCTGACCTATGTGCCGCGCGCGCCCCTGCTCTGTCTCGGTCCCGGAGCGGAAGCGGCCGCAAAGCAGGCTTCAGCGGTTCAGGCGCTGGGGGGCAGCGCAGTGGTGCCGACCGGGACGGTCGAACCGGACACATTGACCACGACCAAGGACATTGGCGGCGTGCTGTGGTGGGGCGACGCCGATACCGGACGTGCCATCGAACGCGCGCTGGCACGGCGCACCGGGCCGATCGTCCCGCTGATCGTGGGCCAGCCGGATGTGGCGCGGGTGATGGGCGAGCGGCTGGTCTGCGTCGATACCACGGCGGCCGGCGGCAATGCGGCACTGCTGGGCGGCGAAGGTTGAAGGTCAGGCCAGCAGCCCGCTCAGGTAATCGCGGATCGAGTTGGTCAACCCTTCGACACCGCCCTCGACACCCGAGAAGGCGGCGGCGGCCAGCGCCACGATAAGGGCGGTCAGCACCACCCAGTCCACGGTGATGGCGCCATCCTCGGCGGTAATGAACCGTGCGAAGCGTTCCGTCATGTTCCTTGCCCTCCTGGCAGCCGGCGGATTCGCGGCGACCATCGGGGGGCATTGCGGCGGGAACGGGGCGGAAGGATGACGCCAACCAGCATCAGATCGACGACCGCGGGCATTTCACTTGACCGCCCGCGCCTTTCCCCCCAGCGTGACCCGGATGTTTCCGATCCGCGACCACAACCCGTCGGGCCGTCGGCCCTATGTCGTCTACACGCTGGTTGCGGCCAACGTGCTGTGTTTCCTCGGCTATCTCGGGCTGATGGGCGACGACCGGGCGCTGTGGCTGTTCTTCTCGGAATGGGGGATCGTGCCCCGCCTGGTCAGCAAAGGACAGGGCTACCACGGGCTGTTCACCTCGCTCTTCCTGCACGCGGGCTTCATGCACCTGGCCGGGAATATGCTGTTCCTCTGGATCTTCGGCGACAACCTCGAAGACGAGATGGGGCATCTCGGCTTTCTGCTGTTCTACCTCGCCAGCGGTATCGGCGCGGGGCTGGTGCATGTGCTGACGGGACCGGACTCGCCCGTGCCGACCGTTGGCGCCTCGGGCGCCATCGCCGGGGTGATGGGGGGCTACCTGCTGCTGTTCCCCAAGGCCAAGGTCGATGTCCTGGTGATCTTCATCATCTTCTTCCGCGTCTTCGCGATCCGCGCCTGGATCGTACTGGCGTTCTGGTTCGGGGTGCAATTCCTCGGCAGCATCGGCTCCGATCCCAACGACGGCGGCATCGCCTATTGGGCGCATACCGGCGGGTTCGTCATCGGGCTGGTCCTGACCCTGCCGGTCTGGCTGCGGCGCGGGGCGACGGGGTTCTGGAACCGGACCGACGGCCACCCGCCGCATCCCGATGCCCACTATGCCTTTGCCCGGTCCAGCGTCCCCAAGGTGCCGAAACGATGAGCGAGATCCGACGTGCGACCTGCCATTGCGGTGCGGTCGAGATCGAGGTGGAACTGCCGAACGGCCTCAGCGGTGCCGGGCGCTGCGACTGTTCCTTCTGCCGCCGCAGGCAGGCGGCGAATGTCAGTGCGGTGGCGGCCACGGTGAAGGTGCTGAGGGGCGCGGACAACCTGGCGCTCTACACCTGGGGCACCCATACCGCCAGGCACTGGTTCTGCAAGACCTGCGGCATCTACACCCACCACCAGCGCCGGTCCGACCCGTCGGTCTGCGGCGTGAACATTGGCTGTTTCGAGGGCGTTCACCCGAAGGATTTCGAGCCGGTGCCCTGGGCCAAAGGCATCAAGCACCCCTCGGACGACGGTTAGCCGGTCTCCGTCTTGCCGCGCCGATCACTGCGCAGCGCGGCGTACAGCACATGCGTGCGCCAGCGCCCCGCGATCTGAAGGTAGGACTGCGCCACGCCTTCGTATTTGAACCCGGCGCTTTCCAGCAACGCGCGCGACGGCGCGTTCTCGGGCAGGCAGGCGGCCTCGATCCGCGACAGGTCCAACTTGGTGTAGGCGTGATGCACCAGCGCCCCGATCGCCTCGCGCATGAACCCCATGCGCGCGAAGGGCTGACCCGTCCAGTAGCCGAGCGTGCCTGCCTGCGCCGGTCCGCGCCGGATGTTGTCGAGCGTGATCGCCCCCACCAAGGCCTCGTCCGTGCGGCGGATCAGGAACAGCGGGATGGCCGAGCCGTTCGAGACCGCGCGCTGCGCCCAGTAGACGCGATTGGTGAAGGACCGCCGGGTCAGGTGGTCGGCAGCCCAGCTTGGCTCCCAGGGAACCAGGAACTCGGCGCTGTCGCTGCGCAGCGCCGCCCAGGCACGAAAGTCACCGTGGATCGGCGGGCGGAGCGTCAGGCGCTCGGTCTCGAGCTTGAGCTTGCGTTTGACCAGCAGCATCCGGATCGTCTCAGGCGGCGCGCCGCTCCTGCAGTTCGGCAAGGTCCGGCGCGGCCTCGACGGGTCCGTAGAGCGCCAGTGCGGCGGGGGCGGCATGGGCCGTCTTCGCCGCAAAGTCGCGCACGTCGCCGGTCGTCACCCCGTCTATCTTCTGGATGGTCTCTTCCAGCGTCGGCACCACGTCCCAGATCTGCACCAGCCGCGCCAGCCGTTCCGCCCGGTTCGACGGGCTTTCCAGCCCCATCAGCATCCCCGCCTTCATCTGCGCCCGCGCGCGGGCGACCTCGGCCGGGGTCATATCGTCCGCGGCGCGTTTCATCTCGTCGATGGTGATGCGGGCGAGGTCGGCGACCTGCTCGCTGCTGGTGCCGGCGTAGATCGTCGTGGTGCCGGTATCGGCATAGGCCCCGGTCTGGGCAAAGATCGAATAGCACAGCCCCCGGTTCTCGCGGATCTCCTGGAACAGGCGCGAAGACATGCCGCCGCCCAGCGCGCTGGCATAGATCTGCGCGGTGTAGATGTCGTCGTCGCGATAGCCCGGACTCTCGAAGGCCAGCGCGAAATGCGCCTGCTCCAGCGCCTTGTCGCGGCGGAACTCGCCGCCGGTGAAGGTGGCCAGCGGCACGTCGCGCGCCGCCTTGGGCGTGAGGTGTCCGAACATGGTCTCGGCCGCCTTGACGATGGCGTCATGATCCACCGCGCCGCAGGCCGACAGGATCATCTCGCCGGGGCCGTAATGTTCGCCGATAAACGCCCGCAGATCGTCCTGGTTGAACGCGCTGACCCGCTCGGACGGCCCGAGGATCGTCCGGCCCAGCGCCTGGCCGCGATAGCTTTCTTCCTGCAACCAGTCGAAGATGATGTCGTCGGGCGTATCCAGTGCCTGCCCGATCTCCTGCAGGATCACGCCGCGCTCGACCTCGATCTCGCGCGCATCGAAGGACGGGTTCAGCACGATATCGGAAATCACATCCAGCGCCAGCGC